>NZ_CAWNJO010000108.1:0-7380 GCF_963874835.1 Vibrio sp. V12_P9A6T4
GCTGTTTTTTTTGATTTTCTATTTGTTCGAACAGAAAAAAGCCAAAAGACGCTAAAAATCGACTTTTTATTTACAATTTTTTAAAGTTATCACTAAAAAGAGATACTTTTTGCCAGTTTGTGTATTCAACTTCTTTTGAGGTATCAGTTTCACCGCCAGTCAATGACATGATGAAACGAATCATCACCTTATCGAAAAAGTGATAACGTGGATAGTAAAGAGCACCAGCGAAAACTCCGATTAGCTTGGGTTGCCATGCTGATTTACTGAGAAAGGTTTTAATATAGACACTTCCTTCTGGAGTATCTTTACCCTGCGCTTCTTTTCTTGCAGTTAAGTTGACACAAAAGAACGCCGCTTTAGCGAGTGCTAATTGCTCGGCATGTTTTTCTATAAATTGATAAAGCTTTTTATTTAAATGTCCGTAGCGAATAGAAGCACCAATTAAGACTCGATCGTAAAGAGCTAAATCAATATCCTCAATTTGATGTAAATCGGCAAGTTCGCAATCAAACTCAGAAAGTTCCTCTTTTATATAGTTAAGAATTTTCTTGGTTTGACCTTCACGGGAAGAATAGAGAAAAAGAGCTTTTTGCACGGGATATCCTTAACTGCGCCAAAACGTAGGGGTAAGCAGTATTAATAGTGTAAAAATTTCTAAGCGACCAAAGAGCATCGAAACAACCAATACCCATTTTGCACTGTCATTAACATCCGCAAAGTGTACGGAGACTTGACCCAATCCAGGCCCTAAGTTATTCAATGTTGCAGCGACGGCAGAAAATGCACTCAGTTCATCCATTCCTGTTGCGATCAATGCCAACATACACGCCACGAAGACCAGTGCGTACGCTGAGAAAAATCCCCAAACCGCGTCAACAACTCGCTGTGAAAGAGCACTTCCGCCCACCTTAATCGTATACACGGCTCTTGGGTGGATAAGGCGTTTCATCTCACGAGCACCTTGTAAGGTAAGCAATAAGATACGGATCACTTTCATGCCACCGCCCGTAGAGCCAGCACACCCACCTATAAATGAAGAAAACAGCAATAATACAGGTAAGAATAACGGCCAATCTGCAAAACCTGTTGTGGTAAAGCCTGCCGTCGTCGAAATGGATACCGTTTGAAATAGCGCCTGATCAAAAGCGTCATAAAAAGAGTCGTAAGAATGGTGTTTGAGTAAAATCGAAAAGCAAACCGCAAACAAAATGACTTGTATAAGAGCGAAAGCTCTAAACTCTGGATCTTTAAGGTAATATTTTGGATGAACACCACCTGTCGCAAACGCCGCGTAATGGAGCGTAAAATTACAGGCTGAAATGAGCAAAAAAACAACCGTAATTAAATTGATCGCATAACTGTCAAAATACCCCATGCTTGCATCATGAGTCGAAAACCCACCAATAGCGATCGTAGAGAAGCTATGACAAATCGCATCAAATAGGGTCATCCCTGCTGCCCAAAAAGCAGTCGCGCAGGCAATCGTTAAGCTTAAATAGATGTACCAAAGTGCTTTAGCGGTTTCGGCGATTCTTGGAGTGACTTTAGTATCTTTGACCGGGCCTGGAATTTCGGCTCGATATAACTGCATTCCCCCAATTCCCAATACTGGCAAAATGGCCACCGCTAGAACGATGATCCCCATCCCACCAAACCATTGTAAAAACTGCCGATAGAACAAAATCGCTTTAGGTAATTCATCTAACCCAACAATGACGGTTGCTCCGGTGGTGGTTAATGCTGAAAATGATTCAAAAAACGCATCAGTAACCGATACATTAGGGTTATCCGCCAACCAAAACGGTAATGAACCCGCACTACCGATAACCGTCCAAAACAGTACAACGATCAAAAAACCGTCTCTGGCTTTCAATTCATGTCGATAGCGGCGGTTTGGAAACCAAAAAAAACCGCCACACATCAACAATACAAAAAAGGTCGTGACAAAAGGTACACCTGCACCATCGCGGTACAGCAAAGCCACCAGCGCAGGGGCAAGCATAGAGACACTAAATAGCGCGAGCAAAAGCCCGACGATACGAATAATAGATCGAATTTGCATTGCTTTTTCTGAAGCGAAGCTTCTGACTTCCTAATTATTTTTTATGGCGGTCACTACAGCTTTTGCACCGCTTTTATTAATGATAGTTTGAGTAAAGGCATCAAGATGGCGCAATTCTATCTCAACAAGAAATTTAACCTGTTCTTTATAATCGGCTTCGACTTCTAATGCTTCATACTGCGCGATGATGGATTGAGCAATCGGCACAAAACCGTAGTCTAACGTTAGGGATAATTTTGTGGTGATTTTTTTCTCAATAGTTTGAAGCTGCTTGAGTGCTTGTTGTACTCCGCCACCATAAGCTTTAACTAACCCACCAGTGCCAAGACGAATCCCACCATAATAACGAGTGACGACGGCCGTTAACTCCCCGACACTCGATCCGGCTAGCTGCGCCAATATCGGTTTGCCCGCCGTCCCTGATGGCTCACCATCATCACTAAAACCCCACAACATCGAATCTTCCGGTCGTCCGGCAACAAAGCCCCAGCAGTTATGTCTGGCGTCGCTATGTTTTGTCTTTATTTGCGCAACGAAGGCTTTGGCAGCATCTACACTCGGAGTATGGGCCAAATAGGTAATAAAGAGGCTTTTTTTGATTTCCTCTTCAAATTGGGTGGGCAACGCTGGAATTAAATAAGGTTGTTCGTTCATGTGAAATCATAGATCGAGCGGATGGCAAGAGTGTAACACGTGCACTTAAAAAAGCAGCGCTGATCTCCATTTGCACTCAATGTTAAACAGTTGTTTAAAAAATGTATTGAAATTAAACAATCCTCAGGTCAAACTAAACCGACTGGTCAAACCAGAACCATTAATACAACAAAAACTCTCACACACGATCTTAAGGTTGTATGTCACGGAGATAGACAATGATTTACCAAGCCAACACCCTACAGGTAAAGGAATTACAAGATGGTATTGCGGAGTTGCGTTTCTGCTCCAAGGAGTCAGTGAACAAACTTGACCTTGCCACTCTTGAATCGCTCAACCATGCACTTGATGCCCTAAAAGCCCACCAAGGACTGAAAGGCCTTATTCTTACTTCCGATAAAGAATCTTTTATTGTCGGGGCTGATATCACTGAGTTTTTAGGCCTCTTTGCTAAACCTGCGCAAGAACTCGACCAATGGCTGCAATTTGCCAATAGCATTTTCAACAAACTAGAAGATCTACCCGTTCCGACACTAGCCGCTTTAACAGGGCACGCGCTAGGCGGTGGATGTGAGTGTGTACTCGCTACCGATTTCCGTATTGGTGATGCGACCACCAGCATAGGATTACCGGAAACAAAGCTTGGTATTATGCCGGGGTTCGGTGGCTGTGTGCGTCTGCCTCGTGTGATTGGTGCCGACAATGCTATGGAAGTGATCACTCAAGGCAAAGCATGTCGTGCTGAGGAAGCCCTTAAAATTGGGCTGCTCGATGCGATTGTTGATAGCGACAAACTGCTTGAGTCAGCACTCAAAACCATTACATCAGCCATCAATGAAACCGTTGATTGGAAGATGCGTCGCCAGCAAAAAACGTCCACGCTGACACTCAGCAAATTAGAAGCCATGATGAGCTTCACCATGGCCAAAGGCTTGGTTGCACAACATGCCGGACCTCATTATCCAGCGCCAATAACGGCTGTTATTGCAATAGAAGAAGCCGCGCGCTGTAGCCGTGATGAAGCATTGGCCATTGAGCGTAAACACTTCGTTAAGCTCGCTCATTCTGAAGCGGCGAAATCCTTGGTCGGTTTATTCCTCAACGACCAATATATTAAAGCACTGGCAAAAAAAGCGGCCAAATCAGCCAATAAAGAAACCGGCCGAGCGGCGGTACTTGGTGCGGGTATCATGGGCGGCGGCATTGCTTATCAATCGGCAATAAAAGGCGTGCCTGTTTTGATGAAAGATATCGCTCAATCGTCCCTTAATTTAGGTATGACCGAGGCATCTAAGTTACTCAACAAGCAGCTAGAGCGCGGAAAAATTGATGGTTTTAAAATGGCTAGCGTGCTCGCATCGATTACGCCTAGCCTCCATTATGCGGGGATTGAGCAAGCGGATGTGATTGTTGAAGCTGTGGTTGAAAACCCGAAAATCAAAGCCTCGGTACTAAGTGAAGTCGAAGCCAATGTTGGTGAGGATGCGGTTATCACCTCGAACACCTCAACCATTCCAATCAACCTACTGGCCAAATCACTCAAACGTCCAGAAAACTTCTGTGGTATGCACTTTTTTAACCCAGTACATCGTATGCCATTGGTGGAAATTATTCGTGGTGAACACACTTCCGATGAAACCATCAATCGAGTTGTCGCTTACGCGGCCAAAATGGGTAAATCCCCCATCGTGGTCAATGACTGCCCTGGGTTCTTCGTAAACCGCGTACTTTTCCCTTACTTTGGTGGCTTTAGTTTATTACTGCGCGATGGCGCTGATTTCACTCAAATCGATAAAGTGATGGAACGTAAGTTTGGTTGGCCAATGGGCCCAGCTTATCTTCTAGATGTGGTCGGTATTGATACCGCTCACCATGCACAAGCAGTCATGGCACAAGGTTTCCCTGAACGTATGGGTAAACAGGGCCGCGATGCTATTGATGCACTGTTTGACGCCAATAAATATGGCCAGAAAAATGGCAGCGGTTTCTATCAATACACTTTAGATAAGAAAGGTAAACCGAAGAAAACTTTCTCTGAAGAGGTCCTCACTGTTCTTAACGTAGAATGTGGTGATAAACGTACTTTTGATGATCAAACCATCATTGAACGCATGATGATTCCGATGATCAATGAAGTGGCACTCTGTTTAGAAGAGAAGATCATCGCCTCACCCCAAGAAGCTGATATGGCGTTGGTGTACGGCTTGGGGTTCCCTCCTTTTAGAGGCGGCGTATTCCGCTATCTCGATAGTCTTGGTTTACAAAACTACGTTGCAATGGCAAGCCAATACCAAGCATTGGGCGCGATGTATCATGTACCTCAACTGCTGCTTGATATGGCAGAAAAAGGCGAGACCTTCTACGGTGCTCAACAAGCAAGTTCTATCTAAGGAGAGATGTCCAAATGACTTCACATAAGAGAAATGTCGTAATTGTTGATTGCCTACGCACCCCGATGGGTCGCTCAAAAGGTGGGGCATTTCGTCATACTCGTGCGGAAGATTTATCTGCACATCTGATGAAAGGCATTTTAGCCCGTAATCCACAAGTCAACCTAAAAGAGATCGAAGATATCTACTGGGGCTGTGTACAACAAACCTTAGAACAAGGCTTTAACGTCGCGCGTAATGCGGCACTGTTAGCTGGCTTGCCGATTGAAATTGGTGCCGTCACCGTTAACCGTTTATGTGGTTCATCAATGCAAGCACTGCATGATGCCACCCGCGCCATTATGGTTGGTGATGCTGAAATCTGCCTTGTGGGCGGCGTTGAGCATATGGGACACGTACCGATGAACCATGGCGTTGATTTCCATCCCGGCATGTCAAAAACCGTTGCCAAAGCTGCGGGGATGATGGGGTTAACGGCTGAGATGTTAGGTAAAATGCACGGCATTAGCCGTGAGCAACAAGATGCCTTTGCCGCTCGTTCGCATCAACGCGCTTACGCAGCAACCGTTGAAGGCCGCTTCAAAAATGAAATCCTCCCCACTGAAGCTCATGCCGAAGATGGTACTCTGTTCACGCTCGATTTTGATGAAGTGATCCGCCCGGAAACCACTGTTGAAGGGCTAGCACAGTTACGTCCTGTTTTTGACCCAGCCAATGGTACTGTAACAGCAGGCACCTCATCGGCTCTGTCCGATGGCGCATCGGCAATGTTGATCATGAGCGAAGAGAAAGCCAATGCGCTTGGCTTAAAGATTCGTGCGCGAGTGAAATCAATGGCCGTCGCTGGTTGCGATCCTTCAATTATGGGTTACGGGCCAGTTCCGGCGACCCATAAAGCGCTACAGCGCGCAGGCCTCACCATGCAAGATATGGATGTGATTGAGTTAAACGAAGCGTTTGCAGCTCAATCTCTACCTTGCGCGAAAGATCTTGGTTTGCTCGATGTAGTGGATGAGAAGGTTAACCTAAACGGAGGGGCGATCGCACTGGGTCACCCTCTCGGGTGTTCTGGCACGCGCATCTCCACCACACTGATTAACTTGATGGAAGCGAAAGACGCCAAATATGGTCTAGCAACGATGTGCATTGGTTTAGGCCAAGGCATTGCGACTATTTTTGAGCGCCCATAACCATTCTGTTTTTCTTCTCACTGAAGAGTCTTTTAAGAGCCAGCTCTGCTGGCTCTTCTTATTAGGTTATTTAGCTTGAAGCCAATCACGATAAAGTTGATCGCTACTACCCAGATAATTTACCATCCACTCGATCAATTTATGATTATCATCTTTGCGCCATACTAAACAGCATTGACTAAGCAGTTTATCAACGGTGAGAACCCGTTCAACCAACCCACCATCAACAATCAAAGGTTGTGCAATGTGTCTTGGCATGTAGCCCACACCGACTTCATTTTTTAAGCATTCAATCGCACTATACCAATTCGGTAAAAGTAAGCGCCGTTGCTGCGGGTAGTGATCCGTATGCCGCTTGGGTAATACACTTGACGTGTCATCCAAACAAATCGCCGGGAACTGACTGACAAAATCTTCGGTTAAATAGGGCTCTTGAGCACAAGGGTGACGAGGAGACATTACAAATGCCCAATCCAACACGCCCATGTCACGCACTTCAAAATCACCACCGACAGGAATCGCAGAGGTTGCACCAATCACAATATCAGCTCGACCTTGCGCAATAGCTTCCCATGAGCCATTAAATACTTCCATGTTGATTTGCAGCTCAGCAAACTCAAACGTGCGATAAAAATCTTCCACCAGCGGTTTCATTTTGTCGAGTTTGACCACGTTATCAAGCGTCAATTTTAGCGTTTTCTGCCAACCATGCGCCGCGCGTTTAGTTTGTGAACGAATCTCTTCCATCTGCCTAAGCAATTGGCGAGCCTCCACCATAAACAGCTCACCAGCGGGCGTCAGTTCCACCTTTCTAGGTAAACGGCGAAATAGCAGCACATCCAAATCTTGTTCGACTTGGCGAACGCCGTAGCTGATCGCTGACGGCACTTTATGCAAAACCTCCGCAGCGGCGGTAAAACTACCCAACCGTGCGACAGTATCAAGCATTTCTAATGAGGATTTAGAAAACATAAGCCTTCAATTTTTTTGATGAATAACCAACAAATTTAGCGTTTCATTTAATATTAAACGAAAAATAGAATAGATGAGTAGATAAATTAAGGTTGGCATAGATTAATAC
>NZ_CAWNJO010000109.1:0-7018 GCF_963874835.1 Vibrio sp. V12_P9A6T4
TGATAGTTCCACCAAAAGTTTCGATATCAACGTTGATGGGAGTATTGAAAGGGCGTTCAGCAATCCGCTTGTTTAACAAGTTCCCACATATAAGAAAGAAACTGTGGGGTAATCATTTTTGGGCAAGGGGATACTTTGTTGACACAGTTGGTGTGAATGAAGAAATCATCAGGCGTTACGTAAGGCACCAAGACAAGAAAGATCAAGAATATGAGGCGCAGTTAGAGTTGAAGATAAACTAGCAGCGCAGGGATGCCCCCTTATAGGGGGCTATAAACCAAAGCCGCCTTCTAAGAAGGCGGATTTTTACTCCTCCAATTTCTACAATCCCTTTCACAACATGCATTATTGCTTTAGTTAAAGCACAGTTATCTCGTGTAAAAGGTGGTGAATTTTGCTATCAAATTAACCAAATCTGTCCTTTTTGGATGCAAAATAGCCAAACGATTTAAAAACTAAAAAAATAATATTGACTCATCGAATCGAATGCGTAGAATGCATCCCGTACTTGAGAGGAGCGGAAGAAACAACCCAACCCCTTGATGTTACAGGGGCGCGTTGGCAGAGGGGCTATGCAGCGGATTGCAAATCCGTGGACCTCGGTTCGACTCCGGGACGCGCCTCCATTGCGACACTAGCTCAGTTGGTAGAGCGCAACCTTGCCAAGGTTGAGGTCACGAGTTCGAACCTCGTGTGTCGCTCCAAATTTTGAGGTGTTGAACTTAACGTTCAGTATCTAAAGATGGTGTTACTAAATTTTGTAAACAGCATCGCAATGCAGAATTGCGTGCCCTGGTGGTGAAATTGGTAGACACAAGGGATTTAAAATCCCTCGACTTTCGAGTCGTGCCGGTTCAAGTCCGGCCCGGGGCACCATCTTTTTACTGCTTATGCAGTATGCGACACTAGCTCAGTTGGTAGAGCGCAACCTTGCCAAGGTTGAGGTCACGAGTTCGAACCTCGTGTGTCGCTCCAAATTAAAGCCCTAGCAGAAATGCTGGGGCTTTTTCATCTCTGTCTCACAGCCAGTTTACAACCAACGATATCGTTTTAGAGCAACCTTGCCAAGGTTGAGGTCACGCTTTTAGTTCAAAAGAAAGCGAACCTCGTGTGTCGCTCCAAATTAAAGCCCTAGCGGAAATGCTGGGGCTTTTTCATCTCTGTCTCACTGCCAGTTCACAACCAACGATGTCGTTTTAGCGCCACCTTGCCAAGGTTGAGGTCACGCTTTTAGTCCAAAAGAAAGCGAACCTCGCGTGTCGCTCCAAATTAAAGCCCTAGCAGAAATTGGGTAACCCCCCCTACGTTCACTATATTCGTTGACGGTTTCGGACGTGAAATTGAAATATTTTAAGCAAAGCCATCACCATCAAACAGCAGTGCTTCAATTTATGGTCAAATCTCGCATCGTTTTTACTCTCCATCCCCAATTCTAGAATGTTAATAATTTGATAAAGCAACCTTTATCTTGAGTTGTTATTATTTTGTGATGTGAAATTTCGGCCTACTTCACATAATTTTCGTGCCAACATTTAATTTATGGTGTGAATTATTTGCAAAAGCGTGATTTATATAAACTTATCAATAATCCATTCATGGGAACGATTCCTAATGTGACATTGATCTATTTTTACATTGATTCGGTGAATGTAAACTCCATCCCCGTCAGCAACGTTAAGGGAATACATAAGCAGTGGTTGCTGAGCAATAAAGAGATTGAGCTGTTCATGATTACCAAAGTAGCGTGCTACTTCCCCCGGTGAATGTGAGCCTAACTCATTAATTTTATTGTCTATATCTCAGGATGAGATTCAAGGTGTCAAGCACCAACATAATGATAATGATAATGATGACCATAAGGTCGATGGAGTATAAAAAATGAATTTTGCTACCTCTGGTAAACTTTCTCTTGCCGCAATTCTAATTTCAGCCGCACTACAAGCAAACGCAGGTATCAGTGTTGAAGGTGAACAAGGTGTTTTCTCAATCGGCGGTGATGTTGAGTTCGATATCAACCTTCGTGATAAAAATGCCACTGATAAGCAAGAGCTAAATCAAGACGGTCGTCTTTTGGTTCAAATCGCTGGTGAGCGCAGTGTGAGTGGTGACCGTTATATCAAAGCACAAGCACAGCCTTTACTTAAAACAACGGGTGATGTTGAGCTTGATGATGCGTGGATTGCATTTGGTCAGGCAAATAACTGGGAATTGAGAGTAGGTCGTTATGAAGCATTTGATCTATTCCCTGTTGGTCAAGATACTATGCTTGAATACGCAACAGCAGAACCGTATCGAGCGAATGCGGCTCGTGGTCGTGGCGATAACGGCCAAGTCGGTTTTAGTAAGACAGCGGATAATCTTTACTTTGAACTCTCTACCAAATTTGAGAAGAATGCGACTACAGCGGATAAAAATGCTGTGTTCGTACGCCCAGTTGTTGCGTACCAAATCGTTGACTCAGTTCGTGTTGCAGCTGGTTTAGAAGCCAATCTGACTGCAGATGATAAAGATGCTGCGAATGATTTCCTTGGTTATGGCGCGACAGTTAACTATTCTGCTAACGATCTTTCTATCAACGTGAACTATGCGTTCCGTGATTTCGACAAAACTAAACAAGAAGATACGACCATCGGTGCTAACTTACTGTTTAAAGGCTTTGGTCTAGGTCATGTCTATGGTGATGTTGATAAAGGTACTAGCGAGAAGGTAAATACCACTTATGCTTCTTACCAATTTGCTAATGTGATGGATGTGGAAGATTTCTCTGTTTATCTAGGTACTTACTACTCGAAAGTAGACGACACAGAAAACAAAGATCTAGGCATGCGTATCCGTCTAAAATACTTCTTCTAAGTTTTAAAATTTAAGCATTAAATCTCAACTGCTTTTGATGCCTACCGTTCGGTAGGCATTTTTTGTATAAGCAGATGCGATGATTTACAGCTGTTTAAGCATCCACACATCGCAGCCGTTGTGCTCAGTGCCGTCCATTGGTCGATCCAAATGTATAAATCCGAGCTTTTCATATAACTGAATGGCGGATGTCATACTAGATAACGTATCCAAATAGCAAGATTGATAACCTGCATTTTGAGCAAACGATAGGCATGCTTCACTGAGCATTTTTCCCAGCCCGCAACCGCGACTTTCTGGTAATAAGAAGAGTTTTTTTAGCTCACAGATCCGTTGGCTATGATGAAAGGCTGCAATACCTGCTCCACCGACAATGATGCCATCACGTTTGGCTACCAGATAAAGGCTGCTGCTCTCTTGCGTATAATGTTGACTCATGTTTTCCACTTCAGCATCAGATGGGCCAAAACCCTCACCGATGGCTCCAAATTCAGCACCTACAGATTGGATAATTTTACAAATGTCCGAATCATCTTGTGGTTCGATTGGTGTTATCGTGATGTTCATCGTTTCTTCTTAAAAATAGTCATGTTTTTATTATTGTTTGGGGGGAGGGAGGTAATATCAAGAGAGCGGCAAAAATAATGCCGTTTTTTTGTTCAAGAGCAAGCCTCAGTATCATTTCAATTTGGCTTTAGAGGTGGCTTTCGATACTATGTGCAGCTATCTGAAAAATACAAAAACATCCTATACGGACACTACCTACAGGTAGATGAGGAAACGATGCAACATCTAGAAGAGATTATTGCTAATGCGACCGCAGCGATTAATGCTGCCGATTCGCTAGTCGCACTTGATGAAGTGCGTGTTCAGTACTTGGGTAAAAAAGGTGAGTTAACCACTCAGCTACAGAGCCTAGGTAAATTGCCACCCGAAGAACGCCGCGCTGCAGGTCAAGAGATCAACGTTGCGAAAGAAACAGTGCAACACGCCATTGCTACGCGTAAAGATGCTTTGCAGCGAGCAGAGTTAGAAGCCAAACTAGCGGCTGAAACGATTGACGTTACTTTGCCTGGACGCCGCATTGAAAATGGTGGCTTACACCCAGTGACTCGCACAGTTGAACGCATTGAGCAGTTCTTTGGTGAGCTTGGTTTTCATGTTGAATCTGGCCCTGAAATTGAAGACGCCTTCCACAACTTTGATGCGTTGAATATTGCTGCCGATCACCCAGCACGTACTGATCACGATACCTTCTTCTTTAATCCAGATTTAATGTTGCGT
The DNA here is from genome assembly GCF_963874835.1 of Vibrio sp. V12_P9A6T4. Lineage (NCBI taxonomy): Bacteria > Pseudomonadati > Pseudomonadota > Gammaproteobacteria > Vibrionales > Vibrionaceae > Vibrio > Vibrio sp. V12_P9A6T4. Next base: position 4,138 of record NZ_CAWNJO010000109.1, read on the forward strand.
ACACACACGTCAGGTGTGCAAATTCGCACTATGGAAAATGGTCAACCGCCGTTTCGTTTTATTGCGCCGGGCCGCGTATATCGTAATGACTACGACCAAACACACACACCAATGTTCCACCAAGTTGAAGGAATGTTGGTTGATGAGCACGTCAATTTTGCTCAGCTTAAAGGTATTTTGAACGATTTCTTATGTAACTTCTTTGAAGAAGAAGTTGAAGTGCGTTTCCGTCCTTCTTATTTCCCATTTACAGAACCTTCTGCGGAAGTGGATGTGAAGGGTAAAAATGGTAAATGGCTTGAAGTTCTAGGCTGTGGCATGGTTCACCCGAACGTTTTGCGCAGTGTTGGTATTGACCCTGAAAAATATTCTGGCTTTGCATTTGGTATGGGTGTTGAGCGTTTAACGATGCTTCGTTATGGCGTCAACGACCTACGCGCGTTCTTTGAGAACGATCTGCGCTTCCTCAAACAATTCAAGTAATTCAAGGGTAAACACAATGAAATTCAGCGAATCATGGCTTCGTGAGTGGGTTAACCCTGCGGTTACGACTGACGAACTTACACATCAAATTACAATGGCAGGCTTGGAAGTCGATGACGTTCTTGCTGTCGCCGGTGAATTTACTGGCGTCAAAGTGGGTCACGTTGTGGAATGTGGTCAACATCCAGATGCCGACAAACTGCGTGTAACGAAAGTTGACGTGGGTGAGGAAGAACTGCTTGATATCGTTTGTGGTGCAGCAAACTGCCGCCAAGGCTTAAAAGTGGCGGTAGCGACTGTTGGTGCTGTACTGCCCGGCGATTTCAAGATTAAAAAAGCAAAATTACGTGGTCAACCTTCTCACGGCATGCTTTGTTCATTCAGTGAGCTAGGGATTGATGTTGAATCCGCTGGCATTATGGAGCTTGCAGAAGATGCTATCGTTGGTACTGATTTCCGCGAATTCCTAAGCTTAGATGATGTGACTATTGATGTCGATTTGACCGCGAACCGCGCAGATTGCTTTAGTATTCGTGGCCTTGCTCGTGAAGTAGGTGTATTGAACCGCATTGATGTCACTGAGCCATCAGTCACCGCTGTTCCTACTTCAATTGAAGATAAAGTCTCTATTGAAGTGAAAGCACCGGCCGCTTGTCCGCGTTATCTTGGTCGCGTGGTTAAAAACATTAATGTTCAAGCCCAAACACCGCTTTGGATGCAAGAGAAGTTACGCCGTTGTGGTCTACGTTCAATTGATCCAGTGGTTGATATCACTAACTATATCTTGCTTGAACAAGGCCAACCGATGCATGCCTTTGATCTTGCCAAGATCGAAGGCGGTATTGTTGTTCGTATGGCCGAGCAGGATGAAAAACTTACGCTACTCGATGGTACAGAAGCTAAGTTGAATGTTGATACGCTGGTTGTTGCCGATCACAATAAAGCATTAGCCATTGCGGGCATTTTTGGTGGTGAAGGTTCAGGCGTTAGCTCAGAAACCCAAGATGTACTGCTTGAGTGTGCTTTCTTTGCACCAGACCATATCCGCGGTCGTGCTCGTAGCTATGGCCTACATACTGATTCATCCATGCGTTTTGAGCGCGGTGTTGACTACGCGTTGCAAGCCAGTGCGATGGAACGAGCGACTCAGCTGCTGGTTGATATTTGTGGCGGTGAAGTTGCACCTGTGGTTAGTGTTGAGTCTGAAACTGAGTTACCTAAACCAAATCAAGTCACACTTCGTCGCACTAAACTGGACAGTTTGCTTGGTCATCACATTGCGGATGCTGATGTGGTTGAAATCCTAAAACGTTTAGGTATGAGTGTTGAGAGCCGTGCAGACAGTTGGGTTGCTACCGCGCCAACGTGGCGTTTTGATATCGCGATTGAGCAAGACTTGATTGAGGAAATTGGCCGTATTTACGGTTACAACAATATCCCTAATCAAGCTCCCGTTGCAGCATTGAGCATGAATGACCACCAAGAAGCAAACTTGCCACTTAAGCGTGTTCGTCATTTGTTAGTTGACCGTGGTTACCATGAAGCGATCACCTACAGCTTCGTTGAGCCAGAGCAGCAGAAACTGATTGTTCCAGATGTTGAACCACTCATTCTGCCTAATCCTATTTCTGCTGATATGTCAGCGATGCGTTTGGGCTTAATCCAAGGTCTATTAAATACCGTGGTTCATAACCAGAAACGCCAGCAGCCACGCGTTCGTTTGTTTGAATATGGTTTGCGTTTTATTCCTGATGCCTCGGCAGAGAACGGTATGCGCCAAGAGCCTATGCTCGCGGGTGTAATATCCGGTACTCGTGGTGAAGAGCACTGGAACATGGACACCGCAACGGTAGATTTCTTCGATCTAAAAGGTGACTTGGAAGCCATTCTTGATTTAACCGCCAACGGCAAAGCTTACAGTTTTACTTCTGTTGCACACCCAGCGCTGCACCCTGGGCAATCGGCCGCCATCGTTGTCGATGGTGAGATTATTGGGGTGATAGGCACTGTTCATCCAGAGCTTGAGCGTAAGTTTGGCTTGAATGGCCGCACCATCGTATTTGAACTTGAATGGTCAGCTGTGAACACCCGTGTAATTCCAGAAGCTGCATCACTGTCTAAGTTCCCAGCGAACCGCCGTGATATAGCACTGGTTGTTGATGGCGCCATTGCTTCAGGTGATATTGTCGATGCATGTCGTAACGCTGGTGGTGAGCTTCTAAAAGAGGCGAAGCTGTTTGACGTTTATGTAGGCAAAGGGGTTGAAGAGGGCAAGAAGAGTTTAGCGATTGCGTTGATGCTTCAATCGACTGAACGTACTTTAGAAGAAGCAGATATTGCAAGCGCTGTTGAATCGATTGTGACTTCAGTAGCGGCACAGTTTGGTGCAGCCCTGCGC
>NZ_CAWNJO010000110.1:0-6918 GCF_963874835.1 Vibrio sp. V12_P9A6T4
GTATTATATCCTCAAAAGACTCACCCATTGTAGCCTCATGAAGTGCGACTAAAAGCTGCCTTCCATGTATTTCTTTAAATTCTTCGCATCGTTTTTCAAAAGTTTTATGAATTAAATTAGGACCTAGGCAATTGTTATCCTCCAAAGATTTGACAAGTTCCCTTATTTCAAACTCTGACAAATACCTTATTTCATAGCTTTTCGTTAAAATAGAATCTAAATCATCGCATTTCATATTCCATTCATTATATCTTTCGGCAGTTATAATGGTTATTGCAGCGTTAGTTTTTATAAGTTTATTGAATGCTCTATTTATTTCTATGGAGTTTAGTGCCGCGTTATCCCAAAATATAAAAAGCCTTTCATTTGTATTCTCACATAATTCATGTAGAGCATCTATATCAATAAATGAAATGTCTCTGACCCAAAGCGTGATTCCTACACTAGAAAGCCTAGCTTCCCAAGCTAATTGTCTAAGCAATACGGTCTTTCCTGAACCTGCTTCTCCTTTGATGCAAAACAATTCAGTATTATACTCCCTTTCTGAATCAGGCCTCTCGAGGATTTCTTTAACTAACTCGTCAAAAACACTTCTCTTTATTGCAAGTCCTTCGGCAATAGGATACCAGCCTAAATCAACCCCAGAATAAAAGTCTTCTGCGTGTGCAAGTCCATAAGGTAATTCGCTATATAGATAATCCACTTGTTCAGATAGAAGCTTTATTACTAGACTGCTAGGATTACTATTATTTATATATTTTAACTTTATTGGGTGAGTAGTGTTAGATTTAATGTTACCCAAGACCTTTTGCTCTACTGATATTTTTTCATCTAATTCACGTAGAAAACTCTCGAATGTAATATCAATGGCCGTGATTTTTTTTCTTGCCCAAAGGTCAACTTCAGCCTGTTTTACATTTGGCTTCAGAAGATAGTGCCTCATGCCGTTGGATGCTTCTTTTTCCAAACTACTTAAGACACTTCTGATATTAGCGTCTTGCAAGCTATGCCCAACAAATACAATCGTATATTCGTATGCTAGTTCATACAAGTGGTTAAACAGCCTTTTTCTAGAGGATAAACTATCATTATATTGTTCAACTGTAAGTATTAGAGGTATATTATTATCTCTAGTTCGACTTATACATCCATGTAGCTTAATCAATGGGATTAGCTCAGAGTCTTTTCTAGTTATATCTAAACTATCATCGTTAGATAGGATAGGGATTATTCTTTTGGGTGTTTTCTTCGAATTATTGTAAACAGTCTCGACAAGGTGGTCATAATTGGTTGTGAAAATAGCACGCCAGTTAAAGTCACATATTGAAGAGTGAAAATCAGCTGGGATCAACTCACTAAAATATTCTTTGATATAATCTTGAAGTTCGTGTAGAGAGTAGCTAGACTCGGCTAGGTCTGACACATGAGCTAAACTTTCGGATTTAAACTCCCCATCCAAAAATCGATCGCAGATCAAGTCTCTCAAATCATTACCTAATGGTATTTTTTTACAATCTGGTAGCGTTGCCCCGTATAAAGCTCCAGAACCCAAGAAAAGAACAACCTTTCCTTCTTTTATTCTCTCAATCAAAGTCTGATTTACTGGCATTTTAATGACTCAATTCCATTTGTGTGTCATGTAGCATATTACTTTTGATATGCGCATTCATCAGGTGATAGTGCGGACTGTGATCACATCACGATTATTCAACTCAAAGAGACGAAACGAGGTTAGCTTTTTCATTAGTACAGATATGGCAAACCTTGAGTTATCAGGCAGGAACGAGTTGTGAATCTAACTTGTCTTGGGGCAGGAATCAGTTAGACCTTATGCTCAAAAACGGTCACTTCGGATAACTTCAGATTGGGGAAAAGATTGTTCTAGAGCATTGGCTGCCAGCGCAGCCAAAAAATGCTATTGTCTAACGCCTAAATCAGGCGAGCCAAAGGCGTCGCCTGGATTTACTTGTTATACCCGATTAATGTTAGGATGCAGCACGAGCAGGGCCTTTAAAGAACTCTAAGTTTGCTTGATTAAACCACGAAACTGCTTCTTGAGTGTTATTAATGTCCAAAGCTGCCATAACATGCGCTAGACCATTAATAGCTTCAGATTTAGTTAAAGATCCATTCTTGTAACCATCTAAAACCTTTTCTAAGAAATCATCCATTTCTTTATGGTTTTTCGATGTTAAATTTTGCTGAGCCATATCTACTCCTTTATTTCACTTCTTTTATGTTACGGAATTCAATGGAGTACTCAGGGTATTGACTCTGTATCATCGCCATAGCTACCTCTGCAGAAGGAGCTTCAACTCTTTTTGATGTTGATGACACTCTGCCTTTCTTACCATCAGCGTTTATTATAAAACGTGCAAATGAAATACTGAACTTTGCCATGTACATTTTCCTTGTTGTTGGTGTCTGTTGATATAACAACTTATTAGATCCCAAAGTGGGGTGGTCAAATACCCCGTTTTGGGATTTTTTGCGCATCCACTGGACGTTTGTACTTAGCGTAAGCGCATGTTTTTAATATAGTATCATCATGGACTGAGAAATCGCGAACGAGAAAATACGGCAAAATGGGGTATTTCTACGCAGCTCACAATTTGTATTAGAAAACCTATCGGAAAATCTAGGAATCAGACAGATATCATGTGCTGTTTATAGCAAAAAATGGGGCAATTTTAAGTTTTGTGCGATTACTAAGCTAACGAATGTTAGCCTAACGTTCGTTAGCTTAGTGAAGCAGAAGTTTGGTTCTACGACCTAGGCCCTCTGACACGCTTTGGGGCAGAGCCTTCTTATAGCAAGAATACTAATCTACTCTCAGTAGATTAGTAAATTTAAGATCACATTAATGCATATCTACTGGGCAAATTTTTGCCTATGAACTTTTGAGGTTATGATAAGGTAACTTTAATACGTCAGATAAAATGTATGCCTATATACGATATTTTTGATAATACAAAACTCTACAGTTGCCCTTTTTGCAAAGACCCCATTACTTGTACTTGCTCATCATGCCACATGCGTCGTGAGTGGGAGAAAAGCTCCGCGGCATTGAAAACTGCTGAATCTCACAATTTCGCACCACTTGGCACTTCCGTACCTAGCGTTCAATCGTCCCTACAGCCTGAACCAATTCAAGAAACGACAAAAGAAAAAGTTGAACGTCAGCGTAAAGAACGACTAGAACAATCGGAAAAAAATTGGGTAAAAATTCAAGACCAGCAAAAAAATACAGAAGAATTTATGCTGGGCTGGATGCAAAACACCGTTACTCAACCACAAGAGCAGCTTTGGGCTGACTTATTTACTGTTGAAACCAGTGAAAATCAGAAGCAATTTATTAAACAATGCAATGCTCACCTCAATAATCCCGTCAGAGAAGGGGAAATTGTCATTGTTCCCACCACCAAACCCACAAATGAGCAAGAAAAGAAAGCACTGGCTGATTTACAAGAAGATGCAAAAGCAGCAAGTATTGAACTAGTAAAATTAACCAATGAACAAGTAGCAACAGTAAACCGACACTTGGAGCTATTAGATTACTATGCAAACCAAACTTTTGCGGCAATTAAGCAAGATGGCCTACCCAGTGACTATTACGCTTATGCCTCGCTAGGTGTCGGTATGGCATCATCCGGAGTTGTTCAACACCTGCACAATATCAATTCAGTGTTACTAGAAATTAATGATTTATATGCCTCGCAAGTTGCAATGGCGAGTAAAACTGGCGGTATCAATTACGGCACATTTGTAGCAGAGCGTGCTGAGCTCTTTAAAAAGCTAGACGGTTCATTTGCGGGCTTATCTAAACGCAGCGTCAAGTTACCGATTTACACACAAGTAAAACGCAACCTAAAACTGTCTACCAAATCTGTCATTCACCATTCTGATGAGATCCTGAAAACTGGTTTTGTTAAAAACCTCGGGAAACGTATTGCCAACGTGTCCGTAGGAATAACAGCAGCAAAAGGCGTTGGTTACATTGGATTGGTTCTTGGCGCTGCAAGTGGCGTAAATAATATTTATGAAGCTTGTAAAGTTGATAGCACTGGCAACTGTGGCAAAACATCTAGCCGCGAAGTTGGAGGCTTTCTAGCAGGAGCCTATCTGGGAGGTCAGGCAGGAACTTGGGCTGTAGGCGGCGTTTTACTCGTATTAGGGACAGCTTCTGCACCAGTTGTTGCTGTTGCATCTGTTGGTGCATTCGTGGTTGGCGGAGCCGTAGGAGGAATTTTGGGTTCCACTGTTGGTAAGGCCGTGGGTGATGGCGCTTACTTTATTTACGAATCAACCGTTGAACTCGCTAAGGACATTTTCTAATGGGGATTACAACAGAATTGGAATTCTGGTTTATCGGTGTTCCAACAATCATATTAGGCGGTTATGTATTTATTTGGGCAATCCCCGGGGTAGTATTTGGAGCAGTATTGGCTTTCGGTGATGTGAAGCGCATTACTTGGATCGATGCTCAATTATCGAAAGATACAAAAAAGCTACATTCAAATTATCAATGCATGATGCCGTATAACATTATGTCTAGATTCATGCACTACTGCTTTGCTTACCCGTTTATACGCCACCGAATAACAACAAGTTCAATCAAATTCAGGGTATTCATGTGGGTAAACTCATTGGGATTTTGGAGCTTTTTAGGTGTTGGACTTCTTGTTTTACTGGCAAAAACATTGAATATCATTCCATAAAATTCAATTTTTAAGGGGTATGCCTACCCCTTACTTTATAGCTCATCACGCCCGGCTAAGGGGTTGACAACGCACCACCGAACTCAAACACAACAACTCCACCGCGGCTCAATGGGACTGGAAACGCCGCGCGTTGACAGTCCCGCTTGAGGCGTTTGTTATGTTTTTAGTGGTACACGACCTTAAAGTGCTCTAAAACCAAAAGCATATCTTCTCGAAACTCGATTCCAAGTTCATGACATTCTCGTAAGAAAAAATTTCGATGAGCTTCCTGCCACCATGCCAATGATTTGTCACCCTCACCTTCTGAAGCAGCAAAATCTTCAGTGACCTGATTGTATTGGCACTTAGAAACTGAGGTAATTTCAATAATACAAATCGGCTTACCATCCCAGTTAGTCACCACTTGAAGGTGGCCAACTTGAGGCATAAGTTCACCTTTTTGACTGTACCAATATTCTAAACTGCATGATGCTCGTTTCTCGCCTCGGAGGATTAAATCGGCACATACATTTGCGTTGTATTCATCTGCACAAAAATAGTCTGCGCTGAAAGAGGTATATTTTTCAGATACTTCTCTATATAAAGAGCTAAGGTATTGTTCCAAGAATAACTGACTTCTTTCTTCCATGATTCACTAAACCTGATTAAAAACATAACAGTAATTAGGAGGCTCAAAGCCGTCTAATTACTTCATGTGATGATATTTATGGAATTAATAATTTCATGATAATTACATAAGCAATTTATTGTGTATCGCATTTTATACAGAACTGTATTGAGTGCCGCAAGTCTGTCGTTTAGTGTTTGCGATGAACGATAGATTCAAGATGAAAAACACCTTTGCTTGCAATCACTAGCCGCCGACTTAGGCGGCTTTCTCTTTCTATCTAAGTATCAAAACAACGAAAGTCTCATTATTCATAAGTAGCGACATAGTGGAAATTGAACGCTGAAGTTTTGAAATGCTGTGGCTGCCTTCTCACCGTTATACATATCAGGGATTCACATCAAATAGCATTAGAAGAATGGAATATTCTCTTTACAGATTGGCCATGTATTTCAATCAACACGTACCTTTTCTTCCTCACTTACCCTATCAAAAATAATTTCGCTATCAGTGCTTTCCTCAAGGTTCATTAAAAAAGTACCCACGTATCTGTACAAGTTAAATCCCAGAGAGTTTTTTGCCCTCGCAAATACTATAGATTTGTTGCATTTCCCAGAAATTTGACGCTCTTTTTGTTTTTTGATGGACTCTATGGCTTCTTCGTTATTATCCAAAGCACGTTCAATAATTTTCATCCCATCAGATGTCAATTCATTGTGCCAGATACCATGTTCGTAAAGCCTAGGAAACCAAACCAAATCTTTAGAGCTATCAGGAATTTGCCATGCCCCTCTTTGATAACCATTTCCCTTAAAACCAAAGCAACGTAGGGCTTCAATTTGCTTTTGAAAAACTACATTGTCGTTAATCGCAACTTTTCCTAAATTAATAACCGGTATAGATGAGTACCCATGTTCAAAGTCCCACGGCACAAAACTTCCTTGAGACAACTTATTACATCTCAATGCGAGAATCTTTTCGATAAAACTATCCGTATCAGATTTTATGCTCTCAAGTGTACGTTCAACCTTATCGCTAGCTATTTGAATTCGTTCTACGGAATGTTCGGTTCGCTTTATAATGTCTTGTTCTCGTTTAAGATCCTTGACCTTTTGATTTTTATGATGAGGCTCATCAATTTCTAGGTGGATATTAAACTGAGGAAAGAACAAATCTGTCAAAGCACGATTACCATCTGGTAATCGAACTAATTGCTGCGTTATAAACTCGACATCATCGGGCAATGCATGAATGATGCGGGTAATAGTAAAAATCCGCCTTCTTAGAAGGCGGCTTTGGTTTATAGCCCCCTATAAGGGGGCATCCCTGCGCTGCTAGTTTATCTTCAACTCTAACTGCGCCTCATATTCCTGATCTTTCTTGTCTTGGTGCCTTACGTAACGCCTGATGATTTCTTCATTCACACCAACTGTGTCAACAAAGTATCCCCTTGCCCAAAAATGATTACCCCACAGTTTCTTTCTTATATGTGGGAACTTGTTAAACAAGCGGATTGCTGAACGCCCTTTCAATACTCCCATCAACGTTGATATCGAAACTTTTGGTGGAACTATCACAACCAAGTGAACG
>NZ_CAWNJO010000111.1:0-6721 GCF_963874835.1 Vibrio sp. V12_P9A6T4
CAAAAAAATAGCGCTTGAAAGCGCTATTTTTCATTATATTAAACTTTATTCAACTTCTTCTTCTACTTCCGGTTTGTCGGTACGACGAGCTTCCGGTTTATGGCGCAGTTTGTTGAGTTGGCGTTCTAATTTTTGTTCTACCTCATTGATAGCTGCGTAAAGATCTTCATGGGTTGCAGAAGCGACTAATTGTCCTTTGGGTACCGTGATAATAGCTTCGAATCTTTTTTGTTTATTGGGCTCTTCACTAAAGCTAGCTTGGCATCCTATGATATCCACTTGCCATTTTTCTAGTTTTTTAAATTTGCTCTCAATGTGAGTGCGGATTGCAGAGGTGATGTCGATATTTTTACCAGTGATAGTTACTTTCATAGATTTTTTCCTCTGTTGCATCCCTCATGGGTTAACTTCAGATTACTGATTTAATACTAAAGTAATGTGATATAGATCACTTTATTGGATGTGATTTCAAAGGGCGAGTTTAAACGTGATCTCACGCAAAGAGTGCTGACAAAGAGTAAAGAAAAAGCTTGTGATTCCTATCAATCTGGATAGATTGGTTAGAAGTTCAAGCTAAGAATTTCCCATTTTTAGGGTGTTTTTGCGGCCTAAAAAGAGCGCTGCTCATTTCTTATTCAAGTGTTTTTTGTGATCTTTATTCTAACGATGTTTTGAACACCTCCCTTTTTATTTCAGTTTTCTCTGCACCACTCATTTTCCAGCCGTCTTTTGCTGGCGTGTTATTATTCCCATCGACTCCAAATAAAAAAACCACTCAAAGCGTGAGTGGTTTTCATGGCGTACCTAAGCTTATTGCAAACTATTGTGGATTGAGTGCAATTAACTTTTGAGTTCTGGCAATGGCATCGTTCAGTTTGAGCTGTTTATACGCTTCCAACTGAATGTGTAATGATTTTCGAGCCGCTTCAGTGTCTGGATACGTTTTTTGTAGCTCCTGAGCACGGTTGATGGCCGCAATCCAAGATTCACGGCGTAAGTAAAAATCAGCTGTGGCAAGGTCATATTCAGCCAGCCTATTTTTTAACGCGAATAAGCGTTTATGAGCATCTTCTGCATAAGGGCTTTTTGGGTAGCGTTGCAGCAGTTTCTTAAAATCAGCAAACGCAGCTTTTACCGGTTCTGGATCACGATCCGCGCGATCGACATTAAATAGGTCATGCATGAAGTTGCGATCTTGCGCCATATGCGTCAAACCACGCATGTAGAGTACCCAATCCATTTTTTCATGGGTTGGATTCAAACGGGTAAAGCGTTCAATGGTCGCTAAACCTAACGCAAGATCATCGTTTTTGTAGTAAGCGTAAATAAGATCAAGTTGAACTTGTTCTGAATACGCGCCGAAGGGATAACGTGAATCTAACGCCTCAAGTTTTTGAATGGCCGTTAACCAGTTACCACTTTGCAGTGAGGTTTGTGCTTCTGAGTATAATTCAGAAGGCGGCACATCAGGGACAATCTCTTCGCTGCTTGAACAGCCAAATAACAGTGATAATGCGAGTAAGCCTGATAAAGTGTGGTGTTTCATGACAGGAGTCGTTTCCTTGAATTAATGCTTCTTAATTGAGTGCGTAATCGCTTTACAAATCGTTTCGTTACTTTCTTAGCAGTAACAGATACAATGACGCCATATTTTATCCATACTAGACGCTATTAGTCTCACGGTTTTTAAAAAAGTTCGATATGGCTCAGCAGATTGAATTAACAAATACAGTAAAAGATAGCCAGTTAGGTCAACGTTTAGACCAAGCTGTCGCTGAATTATTCGCAGATTTCTCTCGTTCACGTCTAAAAGAGTGGCTTTTAGAAGGCAAAGTTCAGGTCAATGGTGAGGTGATCACTAAACCAAGAACGAAAGTCATGGGGGGAGAAATCATTACGGTCCAAGCCGAGCTTGAAGATGAAGAGCGTTGGGAAGCGCAAGATATACCTTTAAATATCGTGTATGAAGATGACGATATTATGGTCATCAACAAACCACGAGATTTTGTCGTTCATCCAGGCGCGGGTACTCCAGATGGCACAGTCTTAAATGCACTGTTGTTCCACTATCCAGCTATTGCAGAAGTACCTCGTGCGGGGATTGTGCATCGTTTGGATAAAGATACGACTGGTCTAATGGTGGTCGCTAAAACGGTTCCTGCACAAACACACTTAGTTCGAGCGTTGCAAAAGCGTAAGATTACGCGTGAATATGAAGCGATTGTGATCGGTACTATGACTGCTGGTGGGATGATCGATAAGCCGATTGGCCGCCACTCAACAAAACGTACATTGATGGCGGTAAGCCCGATGGGTAAACCAGCGGTAACTCACTATCGTGTGGCCGAGCATTTTCGTGAACATACGCGACTTCGTTTGCGTTTAGAAACGGGCCGTACTCACCAAATTCGTGTGCATATGTCATATTTACAGCATCCTTTGCTTGGGGATACCGCCTATGGTGGCCGCGCTCGCATTCCGAAAGGGGCAACGCAAGAGCTGACCGATATGATCCGTGGTTTTGATCGTCAGGCTTTGCATGCCGTTATGCTTCGACTTGAGCATCCTGTGACTGGTGAAATGCTAGAATTTCATGCGCCAGTACCTGACGATATGATCATTATGGCGGAAGCTTTACGCGTAGATACTAAGTTGAATAAAAAAGACGAGTTCTAATGCAGAAGATCATCCCTAACTGGAATGCACCTAAACATGTAAAAGCTTTCTCCTCGACTAGAGTCGGTGGCTTTTCGTTAGCTCCTTATCAAGGGCTGAATTTAGGCATGCATGTTGGGGATGATCCTTTATCCGTTGAAAAAAATCGCCAATGGCTAACGCAGCAAGCGGCGATGCCCTCTAAACCTATTTGGCTTAAACAAACGCATTCAACACAAGTGCTAGAGGTTACTCAACCTACTCAGCAGATTCTGAGTGCCGATGGTGTTTTTACCCATCAGCATAATGTGGTTTGTTCTGTAATGACCGCTGATTGCTTACCTGTTCTACTCACTAATCACCAAGGCAGCGAAGTGGCTGCAGTTCATGCTGGTTGGCGCGGTTTAGCTAATGGGATACTCGAAAATGCGCTCGCCAAATTTTCTAGTGATATCCTAGCTTGGCTCGGTCCTGCTATCGGTCCTACGGCATTTGAAGTCGGTGATGATGTATACCATGCCTTTGTTGATCAAAATACCAAAGCAAAGGCCGCATTTTCTCTTCAAGAGAATGGAAAATGGCTAGCAAATATTGCACAGTTAGCCACGTTAAGGTTGCATCAATGCGGTGTTTCAGAAATATCAGATAGCGGCCTTTGTACCTTCCATAATCCTCATCAGTTTTATTCCTATCGACGCGACGGAATCACAGGTCGCCAAGCTTCATTTATTTGGATCGAAGAGTAACTTACGCAAGATCAATCTTACCTAACTTGCCCCTTGAAAAAGCACTAGTACGTAGCCATCTTTAGCTACGTAAGATTAGTTTCTCAATTAAGGTGAGGAAAGTTGGTATGCGTCTTGATCGATTTACAAGCAAATTTCAAATTGCCATTTCTGATGCTCAATCATTGGCATTAGGCCGTGATCATCAATATATCGAGCCTGTTCATTTGATGGTGGCATTGCTCGATCAAAATGGCAGTCCAATTCGTCCACTTCTTACTATGTTAAGTGTGGACGTTATGCAATTGCGCTCGAAGCTCAGTGAGATATTAGACCGTTTGCCAAAAGTTAGCGGTATCGGTGGTGATGTTCAGCTTTCTAGCGCAATGGGTACTATGTTCAATTTGTGCGATAAACTCGCGCAAAAACGGCAAGATTCCTACATTTCTTCGGAAGTATTTTTGCTAGCCGCACTAGAAGATAAGGGCGCGCTTGGTCAATTACTCAAAGAAATAGGGCTTACCGAGAAAAAAGTTTCTGAAGCAATAGAAAAAGTGCGTGGAGGTCAGAAAGTGAATGATCCAAATGCAGAAGAGCTAAGACAAGCGCTTGAGAAATTCACAATAGATCTAACTGAACGAGCGGAACAAGGCAAACTTGATCCTGTCATCGGGCGTGATGATGAAATTCGTCGCACCATTCAAGTATTGCAACGCCGGACCAAAAACAACCCCGTGATTATTGGTGAGCCCGGTGTAGGTAAAACGGCGATTGTGGAAGGGTTAGCGCAGCGCATTATTAATAATGAAGTGCCAGAAGGTCTACGTGGTCGTCGAGTATTGTCATTAGACATGGGGTCTTTGGTCGCAGGGGCTAAGTATCGTGGTGAATTTGAAGAACGCTTAAAATCGGTGCTTAACGAGCTAGCGAAAGAAGAGGGTAATGTCATCCTCTTTATTGATGAGTTGCACACTATGGTCGGTGCAGGTCGAGGCGAAGGCGCAATGGATGCGGGGAATATGCTTAAGCCCGCTCTGGCTCGAGGAGATCTACACTGCGTCGGTGCGACCACTTTAGACGAATATCGTCAATATATAGAGAAAGATCCGGCACTTGAGCGACGTTTCCAAAAGGTACTGGTTGATGAACCTAGCGTAGAAGACACAGTAGCTATTTTGCGTGGTTTGAAAGAGCGCTATGAGCTCCATCACCATGTGGAGATCACCGATCCCGCTATTGTTGCTGCTGCGAGTCTATCGCACCGTTATATTTCTGATCGCCAGTTGCCCGATAAAGCGATTGACTTGATCGATGAAGCCGCTTCAAGTATTCGAATGCAAATAGATTCAAAGCCAGAATCTTTAGATAAGCTTGAGCGCAAAATTATTCAGCTGAAAATTGAGCAACAAGCGCTAACGAATGAACACGATGAAGCGAGTGAAAAACGCTTACAGGTGTTAAACGAAGAGTTAAAAGTGAAAGAGCGCGAGTTTGCCGAGTTGGAAGAAGTTTGGAATGCGGAAAAAGCAGCTCTTTCGGGTACTCAGCATATTAAGTCCGAATTAGAGCAAGCGCGTATGGATATGGATTTCGCACGTAGAGCGGGTGACTTGAACCGTATGTCAGAACTTCAATATGGCCGAATTCCTGAACTTGAAAAGCAGCTCGACCTTGCAACTCAAGCTGAAATGCAAGAGATGACTTTACTGCGCAACAAAGTAACTGATGTAGAAATTGCGGAAGTGCTTTCAAAGCAAACTGGTATTCCAGTTTCTAAAATGCTGGAAGCTGAGAAAGAAAAACTGCTGCAAATGGAGGATGCGCTGCATCAACGAGTTATCGGACAAGTTGAAGCCGTCGAAGTGGTATCAAATGCGATTCGCCGTAGCCGAGCTGGGTTATCTGATCCAAATAGACCGATTGGTTCCTTCTTATTCTTAGGGCCAACTGGTGTGGGTAAAACTGAATTGTGTAAAACACTCGCAAACTTTATGTTTGATAGTGAAGATGCCATGGTGCGAATCGACATGTCTGAGTTTATGGAAAAACACTCAGTAGCGCGATTAGTCGGCGCGCCTCCAGGTTATGTGGGCTACGAAGAGGGTGGTTACTTGACCGAGGCTATTCGTCGTAAACCGTACTCGGTTATCTTGTTGGATGAAGTTGAGAAAGCACACCCTGATGTCTTTAATATCCTACTACAGGTATTAGATGATGGGCGCTTAACTGATGGACAAGGACGCACAGTTGATTTTCGTAATACAGTGGTAATTATGACCTCAAACTTAGGGTCTTCGCAAATTCAAGAAAAATTCGCAAGCTTGGATTATGAAGGCATTAAAAAAGAGGTAATGGAGATTGTAGGTAAACATTTTAGACCAGAGTTCTTAAACCGAGTGGATGAAAGTGTAGTATTCCATCCGTTGGCGCAAGAACAAATTAAATCGATCGCTTCTATTCAATTAGCCCGTCTTGGTAAACGAATGGAAGAGAAAGGTTATCAGCTTGAGGTATCTGAAAAAGCGTTAGAGCTGATTTCTCAAGTTGGGTTTGATCCTGTTTACGGAGCAAGACCATTGAAACGCGCTATTCAACAAAGCGTTGAAAATCCATTAGCGAAAGAAATCTTGGCAGGAAGAATCCTACCGGATAAAAAAGTTAAGCTAGTTGTTAGCAATGACCAAATTATTGCTCATCAAGACTAAACATTTACATTCAAAAGGGCCAGAAATGGCCCTTTTTGTTTGAAAATCACTCTCATTGGTTCTTTTGTGAGCTGTCAGTTCGTTTTTATGAGAAAGTTTCATTTTAGGACTTGTGTCCTTCTCTAAACTACCTATAATGCGCCTCGTTGTCAGGGCAGTGCTAGTTACTTCTGCTGATAACAGATGGACACTTGTTTAAAAGAAATAATCGATAAAGTGTTTGACACTTAAGGTTATATCGCTAGAATGTTCGTCCGCTTTGAATGCTTTTAGATAAGCATCCAAGCAAGCTCTTTAACAATATAAACCTATCAATCTGTGTGGGCACTCGTTGATGATAATCGAAAAAGATTTATCAATGAACTGAGTGACCTGGACTAGCAATAGTTCGAATGCTTTTTGATTTCACTTTTTCTTAAAAAGTGAAGACCAAGAAGCGGCACAGTCAATTCATTGTTGTTCTGTTGGAACAACAATAGCTTTAAAATTACTTTTTTACTTTCGAGTAAGAGCAGTTTTGAAGTCAGTATTCATTGAGCCGGTCTTAGGACCAACAAAACTTTAATTGAAGAGTTTGATCATGGCTCAGATTGAACGCTGGCGGCAGGCCTAACACATGCAAGTCGAGCGGCAGCA
>NZ_CAWNJO010000112.1:0-6667 GCF_963874835.1 Vibrio sp. V12_P9A6T4
CCGTGCTTGGTGTGGGTCAAGAGATTAAAGTGTCGTTAACACAGGTTGCAGAATGTTTATTCACCTCACCGCGTCATGCACGAAATCTGGTGGCTAAAATGCAGCAACAAGGTTGGCTCAATTGGCAACCCAAAGTCGGACGTAACCAACGCTCGATACTGCGCCTGAACCTCGATTTAGACACAATCAAACAAACGCTCGCGAAAGAGCAAATTTTGGCTGGGAAATATGAAAAAGCCTTAACCATACTAGATAATGATGAGGTAGTGTTTGGGCGTTTGTTGCAAAGTACTTCCGGCGCATCTATTCGCGAAGGTCGCTTACACATTCAACTGACGTATAAACGACCATTTGAACGGCTAGTGCCCCATCAAATACAACGTAGTAGTGAGCGATTTCTGCTCAGGCAAATCTATTGCTGCCTCATCCAGTGTGATGAACAAGGACGCTTTCATCCAGAATTAGCCCATCACTGGGAGTATGATGCGCAACATTTTCAGTGGGTATTTTATCTTCGCCCCGGATTAGCGTTTCACGATGGATCACCGATTGATGCTAATACGATCGTGAGTTTATTTGCCAAACTCTCTAGTTTGGAAGAGTACAAAAAAGAGCTCGCGCATTTGGTTGATGTAAGCGCACCACAACCACAAAAAGTAGTATTTTCTCTTAATCAATCTGATTTAGGATTTGCAGGGTTGCTCTCTGGCGTCAAATATTCAATTCAACCAGCCAGCCAAGTGAACAATGCATACTCCCCAATGGTGACAGGTTGTGGCCCATTTCAAGTTCAAGATCACTCACCTCACAAACTCATTTTAAGCGCATTTGACCAATTCTATGGCTGCCGAGCTTTAACGGATCACGTCACAATTTGGATTTTAAATGAAGACGAGTTGTACCCTCAAGGCATGCATATCAAACAAAAAAATCAGCAACAAAACATCTCTTGCCACCACGATGTAGAGCTGAGTAACGTTGAAGAACTGGCGATCATCACCTCTAATCAGTCATCAAGAGTGGAAGATGGCTGCATGTTTATTTTGTTCAATCAAGGTGCTCATTCACCTCTCAATGAAAATCAGAAACGCTACCTAGCTACCGAGATATCTGGAGAAAAACTAGAGCACTATTTAGCACAACAACCAACTAAGTTTGACGCAGTCGTTGCCAGTAACCTACTGCCAGTATGGCAACCTGTGGTGCGACCACCAGCGCCCAAAACAAACCTGCCAAATCAAATCTCGATTGCCGTCTATGACTACACGGTACTGATTCATTGCGCCTTCGGTGTGAAACATATTTTAGAGGAGATGGGGCTGACTGCTGCCGTCAACATTTACTCCTACCGAGAATTGAATTTTCTGGCCCAGCAAGGCAAATTGTACGAAACCATAGTTATCACCAATATTAATTTAGATGACAATCGGCATTTCAGTGCATTTAGCCACTTATTTGGCAACCCAATGTTGCACCATTGCATTGGCCCCGCAGAGAGCCAATGGCTGCTCAAAGCGTTAATCGACATTCGATCAACGACACCATTGACACACTACCTTATCGCGTTGGAACCGCTAGCATCGAGTTTGATCAACGAATACTGCCTCGTCCCTTTGTTCCACCATAAGCAAACATTACGTTTTCAGGGTGTGCTCAAAGACGTTGCACTGACCAACTGGGGATGGCCTGATATTAAAAATGTGTGGTCCATTGATTAGCGAATAAATAGCCTGCGTAATATTGCCAGCATCACTAAACGATAACGCAGCATCCACTGGCTACGTGGCAACCAACGCTTAGAAAACAATACGGTTTTGGCGTGTGAAAAGGTCTTAAAACCTTCAATCCCGTGATAGTGCCCAACCCCAGAATCGCCAATACCGCCAAAGGGGGCATCATCGGCGGCCACATGTAACAGAGTATCGTTCACAGCTAGGCCACCACTATGCGTTTGTGTACTAACCTGTTTGATCACCTCGTGATCATCACTCATTAAATATAAAGCTAACGGACGTGGGCGAGCGTTGATATAAGCTATCGCTTCATCCAAACTGTGATAACTCAATATCGGCAATATGGGGCCAAATATCTCATGTTGGGATAACAACATATCAACCTTCAAATTCGTCACTAAGCAAGGCAAAAATTGATACGTTCCCGCTTTTGCATCGCCTTCTACGGGATGCAATGTGGCCCCTTTTTGTTTAGCATCGTCTAAGTATTGTTGCAGCCTATCAAACTGGGTTTGATTAATAATATGTGACGTATCATAGCCATCTTTAGTGGAAAAATAGCGCTTAAAGCGTTGCAGATAGAGCTCCACAAAGGCTTGTTGTTTGCCTTCCGGCAGCAAAACATAATCAGGAGCAACACAGATCTGCCCTGCATTGATGGCTTTGCCAAGCATGATGTTATCAACGCTACGCGCAAGGTCAGCATCAGGTGCAATGATCACGGGGGATTTCCCGCCAAGCTCTAACGTTACTGGTGTTAGGTTTTTCGCAGCCGCTTGGGCAACCAATTTACCTACCGGTGTTGACCCCGTAAATAACAGATGATCAAAGGGTAACGCACTGAACTGTGCGGCAACGTCAGCCCCACCTTCTACAGTATCAACCGCTTCATCGACCGTCGCAAAAATACGCATCAACACTTGGTTGGTGCAGGGCGTATGTTCGCTCAATTTGACCATAGCGCGATTACCTGCTGCCAATGCGGTGACTAATGGAGCCATACTGAGCACGATAGGAAAATTCCAAGGTACAATCACCCCCACAAGACCCAAGGGTTGATAGTGAACGCTCACTGTCGACGGCAGTAATAGCCAACCTACATGACGCGATTGCGATTTTGTCCACGATTTGAGGTGTTTTAGCGTGTAATTAATGTGTGAAACGGCCGGTAGCAGATCGCAAACCGTACTATCAAAGCGACTCCGATAACCATAATCCTGATTTAAGGCCTCAACGAGCGCGGCCTGTTCACTGAGTAACGCGGTTTTTAAGCGCTGCAACCAAATACGTCTTTGCTCAAGGCTAGGATACGGCTCTGCTATTGTCTGCTGTTTTAATCTAGTAAAAAGTGTCGTAACGTCTTTAGTTAAGGACTGTTGCTGTTCTGTTTCTTGCACCGTATTTCACCTCATTCGCAGCTAAGGCAGCGTCTTGGAAATGAGCTCAGGATTAATGCCAAAGCTGGCTTTATGTTCTTCAATCACAAATTCACTGCGCGTTTGAATCACTCCCGGCAATGTACCCAACTTGCCAGACATAAAACTTTGGTAGGCTTTCATATCTTTCACTCTCACTTTGATCATGGTGTCAAAATCACCGGACAATGAATAACATGCTTCAATTTCTGGGATGTCCGCCACTGCTTGTGAAAAGCGCTCAAAAATAGAGAAACTGGTTTGATCCAATCGAATATGAATGAACACTTGTACATCCAGACCTAACTTTTCTGGGCACAGTTCTGCATGGTAGCCTTTGATGTACCCTTCCTTTTCTAAGCGTTTGACACGATCAGAACAAGGAGATGTGGTTAAATTCACCAACTTTGCCAGCTCAACAACGGGAAGCCGTCCTTTACTGTGCAAAATACGTAAGATCTGTTGGTCGATGCGGTCTAGGCTCATGGTTTTGCACGGCGCTCTCAAAAGAAGTGATATGGCATACAATAATGGCTTACAGAGTTAAACCAACCTATCATCACAAGGCATTGTGATATAAATCACATAGAATAGAGGAACGTTATAATAAAAAGACTGAGGAGAAAAAAGGAAAAGAAAGTGAGCAAGCACCCACTTTCTTGTTTGTAATCTATTTATCGCCTCTTTACTTTGAGTACGTTGAGATGATTACAGTTTGAAACGAGAAATTTCTTTATCTAACTCATTCGCTAAACGGTGCATTTCATGAGCTTGTTGCACTGCATTTTGCGCATCACTGGCGAGTTGGTCGCTGACTTCACGTACCGATTCGGTGTTGCCATTAATATCCGCTGTCACCAAAGATTGCTCTTCTGCTGCTGATGCAATTTGTGTTGCCATATCACTGATCATCTGAATGGCTTCGCTGATTGCGTGTAAGCTTTCTCCTGTATGGTTCACATCTTGCACACTTGTTTCGACCAGTTTATGGCTTTCCGTCATGACAGAAACAGCATTGGTCGTTACCTTTTGCAAACCGGAAATTTTAGACTGGATCTCCTCGGTAGAGGCATGAGTGCGCTGAGAAAGCACTCGGACTTCATCAGCTACAACCGCAAAGCCGCGACCTTGCTCTCCGGCGCGCGCCGCTTCAATCGCCGCATTCAAGGCCAACAAATTTGTCTGCTCTGCAATCGAACGAATGGTCGACAGAATGGTTGAAATCTCATTAGCGTGCACTTCTAATTCACCAATGATGCCCACAGCACTGCTAAGCTCTTGTGCTAACTGATTGATTGACTGTTTGCTTTGCTGCATCTGGCGATAGCCTTGTGCACCAAGCTCAACCGATTCATTGGCATTTTTAGCGGTATTATCAGCATTGCCCGCGATTTCAGCGGTCGCAGACGCCATTTCAGTTACCGCAGTTGCAACCATAGTAATTTCATCTTGTTGAGTACGAATCCGTTCACTACGTTGACTGGCTGAGCTCGCGGCCTGTGTCGCTCCTTGGTTAAGGGAGACGGAAACATCACGTACGCTTTGCACCATGACATGGATGCGATCGACAAATTTATTGAACTTATCTGCTAAGATACCGACTTCATCGTCACTGCGAACGGCTAAACGACGGGTTAAATCGCCATCACCTTCGGCGATATCTGACAAAGCTTGAGCAATATTACTCAACTCATTCAACTGACGAGCGACGAACCATGAGGTCGCTAATGCCAAGATCACTAAAATCATCAAGCCAATCAAGCTCTGTTTCAATAGCATGTCATTGAGTGGCTGTTCAAGAACCGTTTTGTCCATCACCATAACCAACAGCCAGTCGGTATGTTCAATACTTTGCGCCATCAATACTTTGGCCTGACCATCAATATCAACAAAGAGTGGTAATTGAGAATTTGCCGCCTCTGATATGCTTTGAATGGTCAGTTGTGAGGCCATTTCTTGGGTAGGTTTTAAAATAAGCTCTTGATTGGGATGGGCAACAATTAGCCCCTTGGTATTCACCAAAATAGCATTGCCCTTCCCGGGAACCTCAATAGCTAAGACGTCCTTGATCAATTTACCCAAAGCTAAATTGGAAGCGGCGACGCCAATCAGTTGGCCATTTTGACGGACAGGTTCTGCCAATGTCACCACTAAGGTTTGCATGGTAACGCTGACGTAGGGGGCGGTTGTGATCGGTTTACCCGCGACTTTGGCTTCTTTATACCAACCACGCTCACGAGGATCATAACCATTTTGGTTACGCGATCCGTCATTGCGGATCATATCGCCCTGTTCATTACCGTAATAACTCAGCCCAAATTCACCAGACTCCAAGGTTTGGCGTAGGTGAGGAACAATGTCTAATTGTGGATTACGCTCGATTTCGTTTTTTAATCCTAGCAGCGTTTTTTGTTTGCCATTAAACCAGTCACCAATCCCTTTTGCATGAGCCTGTAATGTATTACGCGCTTCACTCTCAATCGCTCTCCAGCTGTCGGTTTTAAAGGTTTGATAGCCAACCATAACCAATGCAGCGGCTGTCAATGTAATAGCAGCAACCACAGAGAACACCATTTTTCTCTTTAAACTCAATTGCATTGCAATGCTCCTTGAAGCTTGTTCACCAAAGTAATGGGCTTGAGAGTATTACAACTATGGATTATTACTTTGCCTAAGTTCCCAATACTTGACACTCGTGCAATAGAACGGCACGTGAATGTGCGCTAAATCAAACTTAGTCAGCCGAATAAAAGCAAAATTATCTTTTGAGCGAGAGGCGCACTACGCCAAAAAACTTAGCGCAGTGCTGGAAGTATTTAGAGAACGCGGACGCGTGAGAAGTCGGTGTGGCTTAATGTTGATGGGTGATTACATACTCGGCAAAAACCTTGCTTTTCCATTTTGTAATGAGGTTCACCTTGTATAATGAGCGCAAAAAACTTTTGAACACCTTGCCACGTTGAACAAGGTTCTGACTGACAGCGCTTCATCACGACTTTATGTGGTGTCTCTTTACGACAACAGGTGCAATAAGCTTTTGACATGGTCCAATAATCCCTACAATTTGCATCATTATTGATAATTGACACATTTTGCGCCTACAGGTTCATTTTTCTCAAACTTTAGTGTGTGTTTCGTGAGCTATCTTCAAAAAACGTCCATCCCAATCTCCTTATTTTCTGCTAAGCACACTACACAATCTAACCTGTGTAAAAATCCGCCTTCTTAGAAGGCGGCTTTGATTTATAGCCCCCTATAAGGGGGCATCCCTGCGCTGCTAGTTTATCTTCAACTCTAACTGCGCCTCATATTCTTGATCTTTCTTGTCTTGGTGCCTTACGTAACGCCTGATGATTTCTTCATTCACACCAACTGTGTCAACAAAGTATCCCCTTGCCCAAAAATGATTACCCCACAGTTTCTTTCTTATATGTGGGAACTTGTTAAACAAGCGGATTGCTGAACGCCCTTTCAATACTCCCATCAACGTTGATATCGAAACTTTTGGTGGAACTATCA
>NZ_CAWNJO010000113.1:0-6184 GCF_963874835.1 Vibrio sp. V12_P9A6T4
GAGTAGGACATCGCCAGGCTTTGAATATTGTCTAACCAGACACGCTGCGGAGCGGTAGTTCAGTTGGTTAGAATACCGGCCTGTCACGCCGGGGGTCGCGGGTTCGAGTCCCGTCCGCTCCGCCACTTATTAAGAAGCCCTGCTAGTAATAGCTGGGCTTTTTTCGTTTGAGTTTCAATGAGCTGCTTAAGTCGTTTTAAGCTATCTCTATTGTAACTAGATTCCCTGTGCTTATTCCTTGATGTCCTCTTGAGCGCTGAAATTCTTTTGGTTTATGTTCATCGAACAGAGTAGCTGCATGAAAGGCGCTACTATCTCAATCAATAGCCATATGAAAACAACGTGTAGGCATATAAAAAAGCCAACACGTTGTGTCGGCTAATCGTCTAGTGTTGTGCTTTACAGAATCTGTTTGAGCACTCTATCGGCCTTAACTCGCGTTACTTTGCGCAGTAGTTTTTGTACCGCATCAGGGTAGTTTTCTATCTTCTCTAGTTGTTTGTAGGTACAAACAAGTTGAGTATGTCGAAGGATGTTGTCGATCTCTTGCTCAAACTTAGGTGTTAAGTGGTGATAGTGATCTTGGATGAGAATGGCATTCTCGAGATCGAGCTTCCATGCTCTTGGATTTAAGTTATTACCAGTGATCAACATATAGCGCTTATCCACCCATACGCCTTTTAGATGGAAGCTATTCTCTTCATGTTTCCAGAGATGGATAGAAAGATTTCGACTGGCAATATGGGCTTCATTTACTTTGGCAAAACGGCGTAGATTAAGCTCATATAAATAAGGTAAGCCGCCGATTGTCTTGAAGGTTTGCTCTGGGGAAATATAGAAATCGTTTGCCGTTTTATCGCCAACGACAATGTGAACTTTTACACCCCGTTTCAATGCTTTCTTAACTTCTTTAGCGACACTTTTTGGAAAATTGAAATACGGAGTGCAGATAAAGACTTCATCTTTAGCATGAGCGATCAGTTGGTTAATATTGTGGTTGAGTTTATTTCGACGCTTTCCAATACCTACCAGTGGCGTCAAAGCTACTTGATCGGCTGTTGGGATCTGTGACTCAAACTCATAGTTTGCTGTTGCTAGAGAGGCTCTAAATTGCCGAATGTCAGTTTTGATATCTTTCGTCGTTGGCTTCGATGTGTTTGATAAGTCATTGACAGCAGGATGACTTATCATTTTTTGCTGAATAAATTGTACCATGCTATCGGCAAGAGATTGATTGTCGATGGTGTGATAGCGGTCGAATCGATAGCGCTCTTTGTGATGCAAATAAACGTTATTAAGGCTTGCTCCGCTATAGATCACCTGGTCGTCGACAATAAAACCTTTGAGATGTAAAACACCAAAAACTTCGCGACCTCGCACGGGGATGCCGTATACGGGAATGGCGTGTTCGTGGTTCTGAGAGAACTCTTGATACATTGAAGCATTGCCTTCCGAAGCGGCCGCACCAATTAATCCACGTTGCGCTCTATGCCAATCAACGCAAATCGCAATATCTAAGCCAGGGTTTCTTTGCTTGGCATTATATAGCTCCGTTAAAACTTCTCTGCCTGCTTCGTCATCTTCTAAATACAGCGCTACAAGATAGATTCGTTTACTTGCCTGACGGATCGACTGGATCAGATGATTTTTAAATTCTTTTGCCGAAAATAAAACTTCAAAATGATCCGGTGATTGTGCGATGGTCGGCAATCGCTCGAATGGGTTTCTATGAGCAATCATATTGGATGATTTACCTTACTTATTTGCAAAATTGCGAACTGGGGATATTACCAAATTCAACGGTTCAATTGCTAGAAAAGCCGCGCATTCTCGTCATACTAGCCTAGGTATCTCATAGGAATGAGATCTTTACCACTGGATACATAGCGCTCAAACCGTTGCATAAGAGCTATTGGTAGTTCTTCTGTCATTATGGAGTGAAAACCATGACGAGCATAAAATGGCTCAAGATGAGCGTATGCGAAGCAATAATCCTGATTATTGAGAATATTCTCGCTGCAATAATTGAGCAACTGCGATCCAATCCCTTTTTTTTGGTTTTCTGGCATCACAAGCATGCCAGTCAGTAATCGATATACATCAATATTTTTAAATCTGACAACAGCAGATATCTGCCCATCGAGCGTGCCTATAACGCACAATTCATCTTTCCTAGCTTTTGCTGAAGGGTAATGTTCTTTGTACATTCGCTTGATCAAAGGAAGTTTTATCGGGGGGAGTATGTCAAATTGTAGTTGCCACATTTCTTCCTGCTTCGAATAGTTATCTGTTGTAGAATGGCGTGAGTTTAATTTATCCATAGAATGCCATGCAATTACATCCCAATGCGAGCTTAAAAAAATACCACACTTTTGGCCTAGAACAATCTTGTCAATTATTAGCTGAAGTTTTCTCTGTGCAAGATTTGGTGGAAATTTACCAGAGCGCAGAATTTCAGACTTTGCCTAAGTTGATGTTAGGAAAAGGTAGCAATGTCCTTTTTACTTGTGATTTTCAAGGAATGGTTTTAAGCAACCAACTGAAAGGGTTACAGCACACGCAGGATGATAATTACCATTATTTGCATGTTTCTGGTGGTGAGGATTGGCCTTCACTTGTTGAATGGGCTGTGAAGCAAAATATTGCAGGTCTTGAAAATTTGGCTTTGATACCTGGTTGTGCAGGTTCTGCTCCTATCCAAAATATTGGCGCTTATGGTGTAGAGTTTCAAGATGTGTGTGATTACGTTGATTATCTCTGTTTAGACTCCTTAACCGTCAAGCGCCTGAGCGCCAAACAATGTCTATTTGGTTATCGTGATTCTATTTTTAAGCACGCTTTGCACAGTAACGCGATCGTTGTAGCGGTAGGACTAAAGTTAATGAAGCAGTGGCAACCCGTACTGAATTATGGACCTTTGCAAGAACTGGATAGTCACACCTGCCAAGCTATTGATATTTATAAACGGGTATGCGCTACTCGCAATGCCAAATTACCCGATCCGCGGGTGCTAGGTAACGCAGGAAGCTTCTTTAAAAATCCAATTATTAGTTTAGAACATTGGCAGGCTCTTCTTGAGAGTTATCCCGATCTTGTTTCTTACCCCGTGGAAGAAGGCAGAAAAGTAGCGGCTGGGTGGTTGATTGATCAGTGTGGGCTCAAAGGGTATAGCTTAGGTGATGCTCAAGTGCATCCGAAGCAAGCTTTAGTGTTGGTAAATAAAGGTAGCGCTACAGCCTTTGATGTCATTCAACTAGCGATTAAAGTTTGCATAGCAGTTCAGGATAAATTTTCGATATCTTTAGAGCATGAAGTCCGATTTTTAGATGCGATTGGTGAAACGAACCTTGAGCATCTTGCTAAGGAATTAAAGTGAAAGAGCACAGTGTCAAACTATCATTACTTCGTCATCTGGCCAGTGGCGAGTTTTGTTCTGGTGAGTTGCTAGGAGCAGAACTTGGTATTTCTCGCGCCGCAGTCAGTAAGCATATTAAAGGGATTCAGGAGTGGGGAATTGATATTTTCCGCGTCCAAGGCAAAGGCTATCAGCTTGCTCAACCACTGAATCTACTTGATGCGACACAGATCCAAAATGCCGTGCATAACCCTGTCGAGCTTTTCCCCATTATCGATTCAACCAACCAATACCTGTTAGAACGTGTAGATAACCTTGCTTCGGGCAGCGTTTGCTTAGCAGAGTATCAAGCTAATGGACGGGGTCGGCGCGGGCGTCAGTGGATATCGCCTTTTGGCAGCAATCTTTATGTTTCCATGTACTGGCGACTCGACGCAGGGATGGCGGCCGCAATGGGGCTTAGCCTTGTGGTCGGGGTCGCGATTGTGGAAGCGCTAGCAAGCATCGGATTTGACGGTGTAAAGCTTAAGTGGCCGAACGATCTCTATTTTCAGGATAGAAAGCTGGCGGGCATTTTAGTCGAAATGACAGGGCAGGCTGGCGCAGCGGCACATTTAGTGATTGGGATGGGAATGAACATTTTCATGCCCGAAAATGAGCAAGCCATTGACCAGCCATGGGCAAGTTTGTCGCAGGTAGCCGACGGTCTGAAAATAGACAGGAACTTGCTCGCTATTGTCTTTATTCAATCATTAGACCAAGCGCTACGTGATTACGAGCTTTATGGGATGAAGGATTTTATACCGCGCTGGAATCGACTCGATAACTTTATTGGTCGAAAAGTTAAACTGCTTATGGGCCCCAAAGAGGTCTATGGCGTGGTGCACGGGATCAACGAATATGGAGCGGTGTTGCTAGAAACAGAGAATGGAATGGAGAGTTACATTGGTGGCGAAATATCGTTACGCAAGGCAGAGTAACCGCTTTACCAAACTATTTTCTTAGTAGTATCTCTTCCACAGTATGATTGAGGCCTTTACGCAAAACTAACTGAGCGCGCTCTTTGGTCGGTAAAATATTATGTTGCAGATTTTTACCGTTGATCGAGTGCCAAATGCTCTCAGCTTTTTCTCTCGCCTCTAGCTCAGACAGTTTTGTGTAGTGGCTAAAGTACGACCCCGTCTCCTTAAAGGCGCTGTGACGAAACTTCATAAAGCGTTCAACATACCACTTTTCAATAAGTTGACTGTCCGCATCGACATATAGAGAGAAATCTAAGAAATCAGATATAAACACTCGATGTGGATCGTGTGGATAATCCATGCCGCTTTGCAAGACGTTCAATCCTTCAATGATCAACACATCTGGCCTATCGACGACTTTCTCTTCAGTGGTGATGTCGTAAGTAAGATGTGAATAGATCGGCGCGCTTACATTTCTTTTCCCTGCTTTAACATCCGACACAAACTGTACCAGACGTTTCATATCATAAGATTCAGGAAACCCCTTTTTCCCCATAATTCCTCTCTCATTAAGAATTTTGTTGGGAAAAAGAAACCCATCTGTCGTGATCAGTTCAACTTTGGGATGATTCTCCCAGCGTGAAAGAAGCGCTTTTAACAAACGCGCCGTAGTACTTTTCCCAACGGCGACACTTCCTGCGATGCCAATGATAAAAGGAGGCGATATATCGGTATTACCGAGAAATTGATGCAAAACCGCATTTCGGCTTTGTCTGGCGGCCACGTATAAATTAAGTAAGCGAGCCAAAGGCAGATAAATTTCAGCCGTTTCTTTCATCGTTAGGTTTTCATTAATACCTTGTAGCTCTTTTAAGTCAGCCTCAGAGAGAGTCATCGGGACAGAGTTACGTAGCTCGGCCCATTGATTGCGATCAAAAGAGATATAAGGACCCATAAAATACCTAACGATGAATGACAGAAAAAAGAAGAGGATGAAACATACATTAAGGTGAAAAGAATGGAAATGCCTTAAACGATAGAATTGAGTGAGAAAACGCATTTTGCTTGAAAAAGCAACGAACAGGCGAGATTTATGGAAAATTGGTTTTTTTTTAATATTTAGGCTTGCAAGGCTGAGCATCATTCAATAGAATGCGCTCCACTTATGCCGACTTAGCTCAGTAGGTAGAGCAACTGACTTGTAATCAGTAGGTCACCAGTTCGATTCCGGTAGTCGGCACCATTCTTTTTCGAAAGAATGAAGAAAAAATTTGGAGGGGTTCCCGAGTGGCCAAAGGGAGCAGACTGTAAATCTGCCGGCTCCGCCTTCGATGGTTCGAATCCGTCCCCCTCCACCATATTCTTAAGGAAATAGCTCTCAGAGTTACGTGTGCGGGCATCGTATAATGGCTATTACCTCAGCCTTCCAAGCTGATGATGCGGGTTCGATTCCCGCTGCCCGCTCCAATTTTTGAGTGCTGATATAGCTCAGTCGGTAGAGCGCACCCTTGGTAAGGGTGAGGTCCCCAGTTCAACTCTGGGTATCAGCACCAGCTCTCCAAGCAATTATCTCCTTTTGATATATACTCCTTACCAATAATTTTGGTTGCGTGGTCATCAAAGCCACCTAAATCCGTACCTAGAGGGACAACTCATGTCTAAAGCAAAATTTGAACGTACGAAACCGCACGTAAACGTTGGTACTATCGGCCACGTTGACCACGGTAAAACAACTCTAACTGCTGCTATCTGTACTACACTTGCAAAAGTGTACGGTGGTGAAGCGAAAGACTTCGCATCTATCGATAACGCTCCAGAAGAGCGCGAGCGCGGTATTACAATCAATACTTCTCACGTAGAGTACGAT
>NZ_CAWNJO010000114.1:0-6177 GCF_963874835.1 Vibrio sp. V12_P9A6T4
ACGGTTTGAGTGAACCATGAATTTTAGGGTGAAAGTCCTCATTTGCCGACAACACAAAACGAATGGCCGGAGAAATCCAAAAGATTGAAACCCTAAATTTACCTGAGTTGCATAACGCCCGCTTAAGGGGCAGACAACGCAACTACTAAGCATCCGCATAACACCGCAATCACAAAAACCAACGCATGATAAAAATGCTACGCGTTGGCTGTCCCTCTTGAAGCGTTTGTTAAGTGCCTTTTACCCAGGCCCGGTCTTTGGTCACTTCCCATTCATTTTTTAATATGACTTGCAGCTCATCAACAATGGAATCAATTAATGCATTATCTAATGTAGTCGAATCGTTTCCCATTTGATTTCTTGCTTGGATTAGAAGACGCAAAAGTTCTTCTGCATTAGAATCTCAATTTTGAACTAAAGCCGCCAAGCGTTGGCAATCCCTCTTGAGCCGTTTGTTAGCTGCTGCACTTTAGCCGGAGATTGACTACCCAACGGCCTAATTTAAAACACATTATTGTTTTCGAGCGACAAAGTAAAACGGACAACTTAGAAACTAAAACCTAATCCACGAAACGCACTTGGCAAAGAAGAAATAACAGGAAAACTGACGAGCTTCTAAGACTTAAATTTACAAAGAATTCTTTCGAAGAAGCCAACAACCAAGTGCACGAAATCCATTTAAGCGCGAAAGAGCCTCAAAACCAAAGAAGCCACACCAAAGAAATAAACAAACACACCACTTCCCGTAAGAAGACTTCGGTTAGTTCAACCGCTTCACGAACAGTGCCACTGGCGAGATACGAGGAAAAGTGCTGACTTTCAGGTGTAAAGCTAGAGCCTCAGACTAAGAAAAATAAACGCTTAATTCTATGACTTTTCTTAACCTCAGCTAACGCCCGGCTAAGGGGTTGACAACGCACCGTCGAACTCAAAAAACACACTGTAAACATTGAACTTCAATTTTGCGCTAAAGTCGCCACGCGTTGGCAATCCCTCTTGAGCCGTTTGTTATGCAAATTCAATGAGATAAACTGACTTTACTCGATCAAAAACCACAATTGCAATGGTTAAGTAATTCAAGAACCAACCCAAGCAAGAGCCGTGATAAATAAGCCGCCAAAACAAAGTCTACCTTTCAGCAACAAACCAAGCTTTTGAATCAGGAAAACTTAACGAGCGAAACCTTCAGCAAGTGCAAAATGCTCGATAAACTTGCCCTTTCCACACTTTGCGCCCACTGAATTTACAACACGCCAGCGCTAAAACTGATTGAGGCAAACAAAGAATCTTGCCTGTTTTACGGTTTAAGTTAACCACGAATTTGAGGGTAAAAAAGCTCATTTGCCGACAACACCAAACGAATGGCCGGAGAAATCCAAAAAGATTGAGCCCCTAAATTTACCTGAGTTGCATAACGCCCGCCTAAGGGGCTGGCAACGCATAACACCAAACTCAACCACAACAACCGTAACCACCGCGACTCAATGGGACTGGAAACGCCACGCGTTGACAGTCCCTCTTGAGGCGTTTGTTATGGCGCTATTTCAAACCATTTGCCTTAAGCCAACTATCAAAATCGGTGACCCCATACTTCCGGCGTATCCTAGCGACCTCAACCGCAAGGAATAAACCAGTAATCACACCAAAAAACATCGACGCATAAACTTGAGAAGCGACAAAGCCTTGAAACTGCCAGACTAAGAGTCACATGAACCCACCCCAAAAGACAGTACCAAGCACTGATTGGAGAACAAATAGTTTCAATGGACTTTCAAACACCCTAGGCTTCATATCTAAACGAGCAAATTTGTAGAATAGATATGGATAAGGTTTAGCTAAACGAGCACTAATACCCTTTTCGATCAATAGTGAGCGAACAAATTCCATTTTATTCATAATCGTTCCTATAAATGTGTGTGTCATGCCTTGCGCCATAACGCCCGGCTAAGGGGTTGACAACGCATAGCCGAACTCAAAAAACACACGTAAACACTGAACTTCAATTTTGCACTAAAACCGCCAAGCGTTGGCAATCCCTCTTGAGCCGTTTGTTATGCAAATTCAATGAGATAAACTGATTTTACACAACCAAAAGCCACAATTGCAAAGGTTGAGTAATTCAAGAATCAACCCAAGTAGGAGCCGTGATAAATAAGCCGCCAAAACAAAGTCCACCTTTCAACAACAAACCAAGCTTTTGAATGAGACAAACTCAACAAGCAAGACTTTCAGCAAGTGCAAAATGCTCGATAAACTTGCCCTTTCCACACTTTGCGAACGCTGAATTTACAACAAACCAGCGCCAAAAACTCATTGAGGCAAACAAAGAACTTTATCTGTTTTACGGTTTGAGTTAACCACGAATTTGAAGGTAAAAATGCTCATTTGCCGACAACACAAAACGAATGGCCAGAGAAATCTAAAAAGATTGAACCCCTAAATTTACCTGAGTTGCATAACGCCGCGTTAAGGGGCAGCCAACGCTACTACCAACTTTCCGCATAACACTGTAACCACAAAAACCAACGCATAGTAAAAATGCCACGCGTTGGCTGTCCCTCTTGAACGCTTTGTTATAAGCAAATAACACCTTGATTTAATTGATGTTCAACTGTTCAGAACTAGACAAAACCCATGCACTATTATGAGCTTCAAAACCAATTTTCGGATAATAACCTTGCGCTTTCGGCGCTGACAGTAAAACCAATTTACAGCTTGGGCTCAACTCTTCTTTAGTCACTAAGATCAGATATTTACCTATACCATTGGATTGAACGCTTTCATCAACGGCTAAATCAGACAGATAGCAACAATAGTGAAAATCGGTCACTGAGCGAGCCACACCTACAAGTTGATCGTTCAGCCATGCGGTCACAATTAAATTAGAGTTGTCGAGCATACCCTGAATAGTTGACTCATTATCCAAAGGACGACGCTCACCCAATGAAGTTTTCTTCAGTAAACTCACGAATTGTTCAACTGAGATTGGATGGTTTACTTTGTACTCGATTTCCATTTTTCATCCTCTGGGGCTGAATTTGCTTATAACGCCGCATTAAGGTGTGAGCGACGCTTGGCTATACTTGAGCGAAGCGAAACTGCCAAGCGTTGCGAATCACTCTTAAATGCTTTGTTAGCTGTATTTTTACTTAGTATGGAAACCTAATTTCATTTTCATCATGTAAAGATTTTCGCGAAAAGTAAAAATCTATATGCGGTATTTCTATTTCAGATTTATGCTCACAACATGACGAAAATATTGAGCCACTTTTACAAGGGCATAAATCATTTGAAGAAAACATTGAAAATTTTTCTCTAGGAAAAGACATTGTCTTTTTTTCATAGTCCCAAGGTTCAAATACATTATGCAGAGAACTAACTAAGTACTCGAGTACAGAAAAATCGAGCGTACTATCATTGTGCATAACGGAGTATTTTTGAACAGGCTTGTTAACTATCGATATTTCTATAGGCTCTAAGTCATGACCTTCATGCAAACATAGTTTTCCATTATACACAATACCTTTCTGGTGTTCGCACCTAGAGCGAGGTCGAACTTTATGCCCACATATACCACAAGTATAATATCCAACTTTAAAGCCAGGGCTAACAAAAACGCAGTATGGGAAAAGTGATTGATACTTTTCAATCATCTCTTCAATAAAAGATACTCTTTTTCTTTGTTGAAAATCAGAACTAGAGTTCTTGATAAGAAACTTACAAGCAATTTCACATCGTTCTAATAGATCCCACGCACTTCGATACTCTTTAGCTTTCAACAAAGCAAAAACTCTTATGAAGTCAGCACTTAACTCTAAGGCTTCTATTTCACGCCAATGAGCATTGGCGTTGTCTTCATTACCCGGTAGTTTTGCAACCTCATCTTTACTAGCCTTCAGTGCACTTAAGTACGCTTGATATTCAGGATTCTCTATATCTTCAATTGTGCTTAAATTATTTTTCATCTCGGAACTTCTTAATTTCGTCCAAAACAGAAGGTAACTTGTCAGCTTTACCGTTAAAACCTACAGTAGTTGATTTACCCTCTTTATCTTCGACAATGAATTTAACAGAAATATTGTCATCGCTCTTTGCTTTTAGCTTATCGTACACATATGCAGCTATTAGGCTACAAAATATTGGTATAACAAAGTTCTTCACTACAAATGTGCCCAACCAAATGTCGGCACCGTGTAAACCAAGCTCTTTATAGTCATCGTCAGTAGCAAATACTTCTGTAGTTAAGCCATGCTCTTTCAAGTAGTCCAAGGTATCAAGTGTGCCTACGTAAAAGGAGTCATCACTTCCATGAGATGGCAAAATCACCACACTTGCATCGAAAATCAGATCTAAAATCTCTTGAGGTGCACCAGCTAAAAGCTCTTCGATCGAAGTGGTATTATTCTGAATTACTAATTCTTCTTTTTTCTTAAAGATATCCATTAATTTCCCTCTGTACAGATACAGCTAACGCCCGGCTAAGGGGTTGACAACGCACCACCAAACTTAAAAAAACACACTGTAAACGCTGAACTTCAATTTTGCATTAAAGTCGCTAAGCGTTGGCAATCCCTCTTGAGCCGTTTGTTATGTAACTACTTGACAGAAATAGAGATCTCGACTTCATGAGCACTTTTATAATATTCAAAGTCTGTTGTGTATGCTCGTTCGTGAGGACAGTTTTCAGAGCTAAAGTAATTCCAAACTTCACCCCAAAGATCTATAACTGCTTGTGGCATTTCACCGCTCGCAGCAAAAGTCACGTACTTACCAGAAGTAACATTTACTTTTACTGCGTCTGGTAATATTTCTGGTGATAAGGTATCCGAACAAGCGATAACGTCAAAAGCACCTGTAAAATCAGACTCATAGTTTGTGTACAAGCCATAAATTTTTGATTTTTCATCTAACTTTGGAGCAGCATTTGTGTAAAATTTAGCCCAAAGATTTCCAATTTTTGCAGTCGATGAATTTACTTCATCCGCATTAGTTGTACGAATGACAAAACCAGTAACTTCAAAACCATTCATTTCATTGATGCTCATTTTTTCTCCTAGTTACATAACGCCCGGCTAAGGGGTTGACAACGCACCGCCGAACTCAAAAAACACACCGTAAACACTGAACTGCAATT
This sequence comes from Vibrio sp. V12_P9A6T4, assembly GCF_963874835.1. Taxonomy (NCBI): domain Bacteria; kingdom Pseudomonadati; phylum Pseudomonadota; class Gammaproteobacteria; order Vibrionales; family Vibrionaceae; genus Vibrio; species Vibrio sp. V12_P9A6T4. Next base: position 5,135 of record NZ_CAWNJO010000114.1, read on the forward strand.
TTGCACTAAAGTCGCCAAGCGTTGGCAATCCCTCTTGAGCCGTTTGTTATGCCTATTTTTTATCCCAGCCCACAACAAATCCATTTTCGACAATAATTCTTAAGTTGTAGCGGTTTTTACCTGCTTTATCATATTTCCACGTTTCCTTAACTTTGGTCTTTAACACCTTCTGATCTATATCTAACGGCTTTCCAAGAGAATCTATTAGTTGCTCTTCTGTTTGGCCTTCCCAAATGGTTTTTTTCATCAACCTATCAACTAATTCAGCATTTCCATATTTAGCCATTAGTCTCTGCCGTTTTTTCTTATCGAGGTAACCACTTATGACAATAATCACAACAACAAACACTAAGAACCAAACTAGCAATTCCATAAATTCCTCTCTCAAGATTAGTTAGTATTACTTAGCCGACAGTGAAACTATCAACCATTACACAATAGCGCACTGTATAATCACATTGCACACCATGAAACCATGCACATAAAAAGGGACTAAAACCCGGCTAATAGGCATAACGCCCGGCTAAGGGGTTGACAACGCACCGCCAGACTCAAAAAACACACTGTAAACACTGAACTTCAATTTTGCACCAAAACCGCCACGCGTTGGCAATCCCTCTTGAGCCGTTTGTTATGCAAATTCAATAAGATAAACTGACTTTACTCGATCAAAAGCCACCATTGCAATGGTTGAGTGATTCAAGAACCAACCCAAGCCAGAGTAATGATAAATAAGCCGCCAAAACACAGTCCACCTTTCAACAACAAACCAAGCTTTTGAATGAAACAAACTCACCGAGCAAGACTTTCAGCAAGTACAAAACGCTCGATAAACTTGCCCTTTCCACACTTTGCGCACGCTGAATTGGCAACAAACCAGCACCAAAACTCATTGAGGCAAACAAAGAACTTTGCCTGTTTTACGGTTTGAGTGAACCATGAATTTTAGGGTGAAAGTCCTCATTTGCCGACAACACAAAACGAATGGCCGGAGAAATCCAAAAGATTGAAACCCTAAATTTACCTGAGTTGCATAACGCCCG
>NZ_CAWNJO010000115.1:0-98726 GCF_963874835.1 Vibrio sp. V12_P9A6T4
GTGTAACATATAAACATAACAATGTATTAACTAATCATTTTTATTCACTTTATTGATGCATTCTTAATTTTATATACACTCTCTTTTTATTAAAAATACAACGAATTTATGACGCTATGTTTACTAGGTTAAAGACATAAGTATTAATTAAACCAAATATTTTGATTTCAGTTATTAAGTAGCATGAGCTGATAGCAAGGTGCTGACAGAATAGATTAGTTTTATGAGAATGGTTCTTAACATCCGACAATACCTCGTATCGCTTGTGGATAGTTCATCATTACTGTCTTACTCGACAAATGTCAAAATATTGGCGATAAATTCACTATGAATTATATGAATAATTGAACTTGCTCAAACTCCAGCCAAAAAAAAGTAGCCCGAAGGCTACCTTTTCGCATTGATCACATTAAAGGCTATTTTTTAGCGTTTTTACGCTTATCGGTAATTTCCCACCGCCCATTATCGAACAACGCCGTCCAACCTGAGGGTTTACCCTCTATCTCAGTGCGTACATAGTGTTCTTTTGACTTACGACTAAAGCGTACAACCGCCGCCACACCATCAGGATCATGTGCAGGCGCATCAGCTAAGTATTGATACTTTGGTGCTAGGCGCTCTTTAAAACGAGCCAATTCTTCAACCAATGGCGCACGTGTCTCGCGAGATTTCGGGAAATTGCTCGCCGCAAGAAACAGGCCTGAAGCGCCATCACGCAGTACAAAATACGCATCCGAGTTTTCACAAGGCAATTCAGGGAAATGGATAGGATCTTCTTTTGGTGGAGCAACTTCGCCGCTTCTTAAGATCTTACGCGTATTTTTACAGTCATCGCTGGTGCAATCCATGTACTTACCAAAACGGCCATTTTTCAGTACCATGTTTGACCCACACTTGTCACACTCGACAACTGGGCCATCATAGCCTTTAACTTTAAACTCACCGAATTCTACAACGTAACCTTCGCAGTTCGGATTGTTCCCGCACACATGCATTTTACGTGTGTCATCGATTAGGTACGCATCCATCGCCGTTTCACAGATAGGACAACGTTTTTTGGCGCGCAGTGCAGCCGTTTCAACATCTTCTTCCAAGACATTGATGACGCCTTCTTCGTCACCTAGGTTAATGGTGGTTTTACAACGCTCTTTAGGCGGCAGTGCATAACCAGAACAACCGAGGAACACCCCTGTAGAGGCTGTACGAATTCCCATTGGACGTGAACATGTCGGACATTGAATGTCGGTCATCACGATGTGGTTGGGTTTCATACCACCTTGTTCTTCATCCAGTTCAGCCGTTTCTAAATCTGCAGTGAAATCTTTAAAGAAATCGTCCAAGACTCCTTTCCAATTTGCAGATCCTGCTGCAATTTGGTCCAGCTTTTCTTCCATTCGCGCGGTGAAGTCATAGTTCATCAAGTCATTGAAACTGTCATCCAGGCGATCAGTGACGATTTCACCCATTTTCTCAGCATAAAAACGTCGCTGATCCACTTTCACATAGCCGCGATCTTGAATGGTAGAGATGATAGATGCATACGTCGATGGTCGGCCTATACCACGCTTTTCAAGCTCTTTTACCAGCGCAGCTTCCGTATAACGTGCCGGTGGCTTAGTGAAATGTTGTTTTGGATCTAACGTTTGCAATAACAACGTTTCGCCCACTTTCACTGGAGGTAAAATTTGGTCTTCATTCTTACCCATTGGACGTTGAACTCGTGTCCAACCATCAAATTTAAGGATGCGACCTTTCGCCTTAAGGGTAAATTCTGCCGCTTTCACGCTCACAGTGGTCGAATCGTATTGAGCTGGCGTCATTTGGCAAGCAACAAACTGATTCCAGATTAGCGCGTATAGCTTATGAGCATCCGCTTCCATACCTTGTAAATCATCGGCTTTAACATCCACACTGGATGGACGAATCGCTTCGTGCGCTTCTTGAGCGCCCTGCTTACTTCCATAAGCTAACGGATTCTCAGGTAAGTAAGCTTGTCCAAACTCACTCCCAATATAGCTGCGAACCGCTTCGACCGCTTCAGCACTTAAGTTGGTTGAATCGGTACGCATATAAGTGATGTAACCCGCCTCATACAAGCGCTGAGCTAGCATCATCGTTTTCTTCACTCCGTAACCCAAGCGTGTACTGGCTGCTTGCTGTAACGTCGAGGTGATAAAAGGAGCGGAAGGTTTGCTGCTGGTTGGGCGGTCTTCACGTTTACACACTTCGTAAGAAGCTTTTTCTAAAATCGAAACCGCTGATTTAGCTTCCGCTTCGTTGACAGGTTTAAACGCTACATCATTTTTTTGCGCAACCAACAGACGGAAATCCGTTTTATCTTGCGTTTTCGTATCAGCATGGATATCCCAGAACTCTTCAGGGACAAACGCGTTAATTTCACGCTCACGCTCAACAAGTAATTTCACCGCCACCGATTGGACGCGACCCGCAGACAAGCCACGCGCCACTTTTTTCCAAAGTAATGGAGAGACCATAAAACCCACCACACGGTCCATGAAACGACGCGCTTGTTGGGCGTTTACACCGTCGATATTCAATTCACCCGGTGTTTGGAAGGCTTGTTGGATTGCATTTTTAGTAATTTCGTTAAATACAACTCGTTTGTATCGCTGTTCATCGCCACCGATGATCTCACGAAGGTGCCAAGCGATGGCCTCTCCTTCGCGGTCCAAATCGGTTGCGAGATAAATGCAGTCGGCATCTTTGGCAAGCTTTTGCAATTCCGCCACTACTTTTTCTTTACCCGGCAAAATTTGGTAATTCGCTTCCCAGCCGTGATAAGGGTCGATGCCCATCTTCTTAATTAACGAACTGCGGTCTTTCTCGCTTTTCAAGCGTGCTTTCTCTTCAGCGCTAAGGTTCTTTGAAGAAGAACTAGGCGTTGCTTTTTTAGCGGTACTTTGACCTGCGGTTGGAAGATCACGAACATGCCCTACGCTCGACTTAACAATAAAATCTTTACCAAGATATTTATTGATCGTTTTAGCCTTGGCTGGCGATTCCACTATAACGAGTGATTTACCCATAATTGACTCAAATGCCCTTAATCATTACGCGAAAGTAAATCGCATGACGTTCTAAATTATTGCTTCTTTTTTTACTATCGAGCCAGTTAACAAGAAGATCAACATGTTTTTTAAAAATAAAATTCAACCACTCAATAATTGGTCAAAATGCAACCAGAGCTCAGTGGCCTATTCTCCGCCAGCTTTCCAACCTAAATTGAGAAGTTTAAAATCGAATCCTGTGGTACTTGTGAGCTTGACTTTCATTGCTGCAGCACTCTACTAAACGTGCTTTGGCGCTCATACTAAAGTGAGTATTATCAGTTCGCGAAATAAATCCAATGAAATATGCCGTAAGTCACACATTCTCATTGCATAAAAAATCGGCTTTCTTGACTAAGCTTAGACATGACTTCTCTCTTTGGTCAAAGCTTGAGAATCCACTCCATCGAATTTTGCGCCGAATTCTATTTGAAATCATTGAAATTACCTACCCTTTTACGGCACTATCCTCGCACATCTACTCATAGGACCGTAAAAGATGAGCGAAAAACAATCTATTACTGAATTTGATTTGTTACTTATTGCAAACCAAATCATTCAAGAGCATGACGCTTATATCGTTGGCATGCGCGCCGATAGCGTTGAAGAAAAAGAGGATGTATTAGTTTTTAAAGGCAACTACTTTTTAGACGACAAGGGGCTGCCAACACCTAATACCACTGCGGTATTTAACATGTTCAAGTACCTTGCCTTGCATTTATCAAAGCAATTTACTCTCGTTCAATCGTAATTCTTGATGAAAAAAAGCCTCATTCGAGGCTTTTCATTATTGGGTTTAAACGCTCAATGCCTAGTGGCTTAGTTGCGCAAGCTTTTCAAAATAATCAGGAAACGTTTTCGAAGTACATTTAGGATCATTAATCGTCACTGCGGTATCGCTCAGTGCAACCAGCGAAAAACACATCGCCATTCGATGATCGTCATAAGTGTCGATTGCCGCATGCTGTAATGACGTCGGTGGTGTGATGATAATGTAATCATCCCCTTCCTCAACCTCTGCACCCACTTTACGCAGCTCCGTCGCCATTGCGGCTAAACGATCAGTTTCTTTAACACGCCAATTATATACGTTGCGAATGGCTGTGGTGCCTTTGGCAAATAATGCGGTCGTCGCAATGGTCATAGCCGCATCAGGAATGTGATTAAAATCGAGATCAACCGCATTAAGCTCTCCACGACGAGCGATGACATAATCATTCCCCCATTCGATGACTGCGCCCATTTTTTCTAGCGCATCGGCAAATTGAATATCCCCTTGGATACTGTTTTTACCAATACCAGTAACTTTTACTTCGCCACCTTTGATAGCCGCCGCCGCGAGGAAGTAAGAAGCAGAGGATGCATCCCCTTCCACCAAAAACTGCCCAGGAGAAACATACGATTGCCCAGCTGGGATCACAAATTGAGTGTAGTTATGGTTGATCACTTTTACACCAAACTGCGCCATGATGTGTAACGTGATATCAATGTAGGGCTTTGAGACCAAGTCACCGACGATGTTGATCGTCATTTCACCATCAGACAGTGGCGCAGCCATTAAAAAGGCGGTCAAAAATTGACTCGAGATTGAACCGTCAATCGCCACGATTCCAGCTTTAAGGCCGGTTGCCGTAATTTTTAACGGCGGGAAGTCTTCGTTTTCAAGGTACTCAATATCAGCGCCCGCTTCACGTAACGCTGTAACGAGATGACCGATTGGACGTTCTTTCATCCTCGGCTCACCAGTCAAAATGAACTCACCCTGTCCAAGGACTAATGCTGCCGCAAGTGGACGCATTGCCGTCCCTGCATTACCTAAAAACAGCTCAACGGATTGCTCGATGCTAAAAGGCCGACCCAAACCTTTTATCTCACACACCGTTTTGTCGTCTGACAAACGATACTCCACACCAAGTTTTGCTAGTGCGTTGAGCATGTGGCGAATGTCGTCACTGTCTAACAAGTTCGTTAGCTTAGTCGTACCACTTGCCAGAGCGGCAAGCAGTAGCGCTCGGTTTGAGACACTTTTGGAACCGGGTAAATTGACTTGCCCATTAATTTTTTTTATTGGTTGTAACGTGAGGCTTTCCATTCGAGTTGTGTTTCCTTGCATCTTCCAAAGAGCTCCTGTTTGCTCTGGGAAAATGAAAATTCTTCGTACTTGCAGCCTATCTAAAAATAAAAGCGAACTCCAGTACAAATATGGCCTGATAGTAATGATTGGCAAACTATTGAAAAATCCCTACTATCCTCATTCCGTGGCCTTATCTTGATGGTTAACCCAGATCGGATCGAACATGACTATTTACCTTCCTCAACTTGCGCTTGATGATTTCTCTTTTCCTTCCGCTGATGAGGCGCTAGAAGAGCCAAATGGACTACTCGCGTTTGGTGGAGATTTACAACCAGAACGTATTTATAATGCTTATCGACACGGAATTTTTCCTTGGTATGGCCCACAAGAGCCTATTCTTTGGTGGAGCCCCGCTCCGCGAGCTGTGTTTAACCCACAAACTTTTTCTCCAGCTAAAAGCGTTAAAAAATTCCAGCGAAAACATCAATATAAAATAAGCCTTAACCATGCAACTAAAGAGGTAATTACAAGTTGCGCCAACGTAAGACCCGCAGATCAAACTTGGCTAAATGAAGAGATGCGCAGCGCCTACCTCGCCCTTGCGGCTTCTGGCCGTTGTCATTCGGTTGAGGTGTGGCAGGAAGATAAATTGATCGGCGGGCTCTATGGCATACAAATGGGCCAAATGTTTTGCGGTGAGTCGATGTTTAGTACCAAAGTCAATGCATCAAAAATTGCGCTTTGGTATTTTTGCCAGCATTTTCAATCACACGGTGGACAGTTGATTGATTGTCAGGTGATGAATCCGCATCTGGCATCATTGGGAGCTTTCGAATTAGAGCGCGACGATTTTCTCAAATCCTTGCTATCTTTTAGAGATAGCTCTGTCGATGAGCGCTGCTTTACACCCCAGTGGATCACCTTGCCTAATGAAGGATAACCATGAGCTCAGATTTACAGCAAATACGCATCGGTTTAACCAATAACCACCCTTGTAGCTATTTAAAAGATAGGCAAGAACGTGTCGCTGTGACTTTAGACTCCGCCATGCAATCGCCTGAGAATTATGAAATTCTACTCGCAAATGGTTTTCGGCGCAGTGGGGATACCATTTACAAACCTCACTGTGACAATTGCAACTCCTGCCAAGCATTGCGTGTTTTTGTTGACCAAGTCAAGCTATCAACCAGCCAAAAGCGGTTACTCAAAAAGGCACACGCTTTTCAGTGGCAGTTGAAACCGACCATGGATTCGGGTTGGTTTGCACTCTATGCCCGCTATATTGAAGCGCGACATAAAGAGGGCAGCATGTACCCTCCCAACGAGCAGGAGTTTGCAACCTTTTCCGCTTGTCGTTGGCTAGATACTCAATACCTGCATATTTATCAAAATGGACAACTGGTCGCGATTGCGGTGACGGATATTTTACAAAACAGTGCCAGCGCCTTTTATACCTTTTATGATCCAGAGTCAGATCTGTCACTCGGGACACTGGGCGTTTTATTTCAACTGCAATATTGCCAAGCCACACAGAAACAATGGTTATATTTGGGTTATCAAATTGATGAATGCCCAGCAATGAACTACAAAGTACGCTTTGAGCGCCATCAAAAGCTAGTAAATCAACGTTGGCAAGGGTAGAATACGCCCCAACTTTACATATTTATCTTTTAGCGGCAGAATGCGTCCGTTAAAAATCGCCAAGTTTCTAAAGAGGATTAAATGGCTAAAGAAGACGTAATTGAGATGCAAGGCACTGTCCTTGATACTCTTCCAAACACAATGTTCCGTGTTGAGCTAGAAAACGGCCACGTAGTAACAGCTCACATCTCTGGTAAAATGCGTAAGAACTACATTCGTATTCTTACTGGTGACAAAGTAACTGTAGAGATGACTCCATACGACCTAACTAAAGGCCGCATCGTCTTCCGTGCTCGTTAATCTCTGATTTTCGAACGCAACAAAAAACGGAGCTAAATGCTCCGTTTTTTGTTACTTATAGAACTGGATTAAATGCAATGCATAGAAGAAAGCACGCCTCAGCGTGCTTTTGTTATTAGGTGATAAGCATCGGGATTACCGATTAGTGAACCGCTTCTTCACGAGAACCAATGTACTTAAACTTAAGCTCTTCACCATCTAAATCCACTTTCACTGTGCCACCATCGACCAACGAGCCAAACAACAACTCATTCGCTAATGGCTTTTTCAGCTTATCCTGAATCACGCGGCCCATCGGACGAGCGCCCATCTCAATATCGTAGCCTTTCACAGCAAGCCAATGACGAGCATCCTCAGAAACCTCTAACGATACACCTCTCGCATCGAGTTGAGCTTGTAGTTCAACAATAAACTTATCAACCACTTGATGGATTACACGCTCATCCAAACGATTAAACCAGATGATGTTATCTAAACGGTTACGAAATTCGGGTGTGAATACTTTCTTAATCTCTGACATCGCATCAAAACTATTGTCTTGTTGGATAAGACCAATCGATTTTTTCACTGTCTCTGCAACACCTGCGTTGGTTGTCATCACCAAAATGATGTTACGGAAATCCGCTTTTCGTCCATTGTTATCCGTTAAAGTGCCGTTATCCATGACTTGAAGTAGCAAGTTGAAAATATCAGGGTGCGCTTTCTCAATCTCATCAAGTAGCACTACTGAATGTGGATGTTTAATCACAGCATCAGTTAGCAAGCCACCTTGGTCATACCCAACATAACCAGGAGGAGCACCAATTAAACGACTCACTGAGTGGCGTTCACCATACTCAGACATATCAAAACGCAGCAGCTCAATGCCAAGTAGCTTCGATAACTGCACTGTCACTTCTGTTTTACCCACGCCTGTTGGCCCTGCAAACAAGAATGAGCCCACCGGTTTATTGTCAGCACCTAAGCCTGCGCGTGAGAGTTTGATCGCCTCACTCAATACATCGATAGCGTCATCTTGTCCAAATACCAACATTTTCATTTTTCTATCAAGGTGCTGCAAAATGTCTTTATCGGAAGAAGAGACTGATTTTTCTGGAATACGCGCCATTTTAGCAACCATCGCTTCAATATCGGCCACTCCAACGGTTTTCTTGCGGCGACTTGCAGGTGCCAATCTTGAACGTGCTCCCGCTTCATCAATCACATCAATCGCTTTATCTGGCAAATGACGTTCATTGATGTATTTTGCAGAAAGCTCTACGGCCGCACGTAACGCTTTATTGGTGTAACGTACATCATGGTGCGCCTCGTATTTTGTTTTCAGGCCCATAAGTATTTTAGTGGTGTCATCCAACGATGGCTCGACCACATCGATTTTTTGAAAACGGCGAGCCAGCGCGCGCTCTTTTTCAAAGATGTTGTTGTACTCTTGATAAGTCGTTGAGCCGATGCAGCGCAATTTACCGCTGCTAAGCAGAGGTTTGATTAAGTTAGCCGCATCCACCTGACCACCAGAAGCGGCACCCGCACCGATGATGGTATGAATTTCATCAATAAATAGGATCGCGTCCTGCTCTTTTTCAAGCTGTTTCAAAATGGTTTTAAAACGCTTTTCAAAATCGCCACGATACTTAGTTCCAGCGAGCAATGAGCCAATATCCAGTGAATAAATAACGCTATTTTGAATGATTTCAGGCACTTGACCTTCCACAATACGCCACGCCAGCCCTTCCGCAATCGCCGTTTTACCGACTCCCGCTTCTCCCACTAACAGCGGATTATTTTTACGGCGACGACACAACACTTGAATGGTTCGTTCTAGCTCTTTATCACGCCCAATTAGCGGATCAATCAACCCTTGCTTTGCCAATTGGTTGAGGTTGCTGGCAAAGCTTTCCAAACGTTCATCAGAACTGACTTCATCAGCTGATTCGCTGCTAAAAGAGTCGGAAGAGGCTGAATTATCACTTGCGCTGGAAGCTTTAGTGATGCCGTGCGAAATGTAGTTGACGATATCTAAGCGACTGATGTCATTTTTTTTCAGTAGGTAAGCCGCATGTGACTCCTGCTCACTAAAGATTGCAACCAGTACATTCGCCCCTGTGACTTCATTGCGGCCAGAGGATTGCACATGAAATACAGCACGTTGCAGCACACGTTGAAAACTCAATGTAGGTTGCGTTTCACGTGTTTCGTCACTTTCAGGAATAAGAGGGGTGGTTTGATCAATAAAAATATCAAGCTCTTGGCGTAAGGCATCCAAATCCGCTTGGCAGGCTAATAAGGCCTCTCTGGCTGCATCATTTTCTAATAACGCAAGTAGGAGGTGCTCGACGGTCATGAATTCATGTCTTTTGTCTCGCGCTCGAGCGAACGCGCCGTTTAGACTCGACTCTAGTTCTTTATTAAGCATAAGTACCTCCTTAAGGAACCACTTTGTTGCTCCAGCAAGCGACTACGCTTGCTCCATAGTACAAAGCAGTGGATGCTCATTTTCCCTTGAGTACAAAGTAACTTGAGCTACTTTGGTCTCTGCAATCTCGGCACTGAACGTGCCACAAATTGCTTTCCCTTCATAATGCACCTTGAGCATTATCTGTGTTGCTTTGTCGATATCCATCGAGAAAAATCGCTCAAGGATTTCAATCACAAACTCCATCGGCGTGTAGTCATCGTTATTGAGAACTACGTTGTACATCGCTGGTGGTTTAATTGCTGTCTTCTCTTTCTCCAGAAGATCTGAGTCTGGAGTCACCCATTCAAAATGTTTACTCATGATGACCGTATTTAGAGTGCTTCTCTACCTAGTGGAACCGTGTGCCTCTCAGTAACCACTGTGTCGTTGGAATCTATTAATGTTATTAGTGCTACCGACACAGTTGAAAAACAACCCTTACTTAGAGACTAATGCAGCAATTGTATCGCTGCAAATAAAACATTGCTATTCCGAACTATCAACGGCGTAGTTGATTAAAAAGAAAACAAAAGCAACTGCTTTCTTTAACTATTTCATTCTTAACGCCCTATTTAATCGTTACAACAGTGTAAACCTTAAAAGTGATTTATTTGCAAATATGTCGAGTATCATACCTTTTGCCTATTGACTGCGCTGAATCATTGACTACATTGGTCAATTAGTGACTAAAAATTTGGCAGCGGCTGAATTGATATTCACATTCGGGTAACGTTTTTAGGATAAGTTTCTCGATAACAACATCAGTAACTAAAATGCAATGAGGGATGTAAAGCATGGCTACAGGTACAGTAAAATGGTTTAACAACGCCAAAGGATTTGGGTTTATTTGTCCAGAAGGTGAGGATACCGATATTTTTGCTCACTATTCAACCATTCAAATGGAAGGCTACCGCACACTCAAAGCGGGCCAACAAGTTTCCTACGAGATTGAACAGGGGCCGAAAGGTTATCACGCTAGCGCTGTTGTTCCAATCGAAGGTCAACTTGCAAAATAATCGCTGCCAAACGTGTATTTGATGAAAAACCCGCCGAACTGGCGGGTTTTTTTATTGCTTAGAGGTGAATAACTGAAGGTTAAGCGCCAATGATCGCGTTCAAGGTTTGGCTTGGACGCATTAGTGCTGATGCTTTTTCAAACACTGGCGCATAGTAACCACCCAAATCACCCGGAGTACCTTGTGCCTGATTCAGCTCAGAGACGATAACCTGTTCATTTTCTTGTAGCTGCTTCGCAATCGGTGCGAATTCCGCCGCTAAATCAGCATCCGCTGTCTGCTCTGCTAAGGCCTCAGCCCAATAGGTTGCAAGATAGTAGTGACTGCCACGGTTATCAAGCTCACCAACTCTGCGCGATGGTGATTTATTGAGATCAAGGAACTTACCAGTGGCTTTATCAAGCGCATCGGCTAGTACTTTCGCTTTCGCATTTCCAGTGACAACACTCAAATGTTCCAAAGACGCCGCCAGCGCTAAAAACTCGCCTAACGAATCCCAACGCAAGTGGTTTTCTTTCTCAACCTGCTGAACGTGTTTTGGTGCAGAACCACCAGCACCTGTTTCAAACAAGCCACCGCCATTCATTAAGGGAACAATCGACAACATTTTAGCCGAGGTACCAAGCTCAAGAATGGGGAATAGATCCGTGAGGTAATCACGCAGTACGTTACCCGTAACTGAGATGGTATCTTTACCCGCTTTGAGACGCTCAAGTGTGAACAGAGTCGCTTCAACAGGTGATAGGATCTGAATATCTAAGCCAGCCGTATCATGATCAGCAAGGTAGACGTTGACTTTTTTGATCAATTCACGGTCATGCGCACGCTGATCGTCTAACCAGAAAATCGCAGGAACGCCAGTAGCTCTGGCGCGAGTCACGGCCAGTTTCACCCAGTCTTGGATCGGTGCATCTTTCACTTGGCACATGCGGAAAATATCACCAGCTTCAACAGCTTGCTCTAGCAATACTTTGCCGGAGGTATCCACAACACGTACCGAACCCGCAGCATCGAGGATAAAGGTTTTATCGTGCGATCCATATTCTTCAGCTTTTTGCGCCATAAGGCCCACGTTTGGCACACTGCCCATCGTGGTGGGATCAAATGCGCCGTGCTTTTTACAAAAATCAATCACCGCTTGATAAACGCCAGCGTAGCAGCGATCTGGGATCAGTGCTTTGGTGTCTTGTTGCTTGCCATCTGGCCCCCACATTTGACCAGAAGCGCGCAGCATTGCTGGCATTGACGCATCAACAATGATATCGCTTGGGACATGTAGGTTAGTAATACCTCGGTCAGAATCGACCATAGCAAGCGGTGGCTGCGTGTTATAAACCGCTTGAATCGCGGCTTCAATTTCTTCTTTCTGTGCTTGTGGCAATGCTTGTATTTTCGCGTAAACATCGCCTAGGCCATTGTTGACATCAACACCTAATGAGTCAAACAACGCACCATACTTCGCAAATACGTCTTTGTAGTACACTTTAACGGCATGGCCGAAAATGACTGGGTCAGACACTTTCATCATGGTTGCTTTCATGTGCAAGGAAAGCAGCACATCTTGCTGTTTCGCTGCTGCGATTTGTTGCTCGAAAAACTCAACTAACGCTTTTTTGCTTAGAACTGAAGCATCGATAATTTCTTTATCAAGCAGCGCAAACTCTTTCTTTAAGACTTTAGTCGAGCCATCATGGCCGACAAACTCAATTTTGACCTTAGTGTCACCTTCAATGGTGACTGACTTTTCTGTTCCATAGAAATCTTTGTCTTGCATGCTGGCAACATGTGAACGGGATTGCGGTGACCATGCGCCCATTGAATGTGGGTTTTTCTTCGCATAATTCTTGACTGATAATGGTGCGCGGCGATCGGAGTTTCCTTCACGTAACACTGGGTTAACCGCACTGCCTTTGATTTTATCGTAAGTCGCTTTAATCGCTTCTTCTTCGTAGGTACTTGGTTCTTCAGGATAATTTGGTAGGTCGTAACCTTTTTCCTGCAACTCTTTAATCGCGGCTTTCAATTGTGGGACCGATGCAGAAACGTTAGGCAGTTTAATAATATTCGCTTCTGGTTTGGTCGCCAGTTCACCTAATTCGGCAAGCGCATCACTTACACGTTGATTTTCTTTTAAATGTTCTGGGAAGCTGGCAAGGATACGCGCAGCCAGTGAAATATCGCGGGTTTCAACGCTAATGCCTGACGAGGCGGTAAAGGATTGGATAATCGGCAATAAAGAATAAGTGGCCAGTGCTGGTGCTTCGTCTGTAATGGTATAAATAATTGTAGGTTTTTCTGTAGGCATGAAAAATTTCCCTATTTGTTCTAGCAGCACCATTGGATGAAACAGCGCTGTGTGATTGTCCGTGTCAAGTGGGTTAGCATCCTCGCGTCTTGAACACGATAGCGTCACTCTTTCAAAAACTGAATCGAATGTCGTTGAGCGTTATCCGATTTTAGTCATTGAGTGAAAATACGTATACACCCAAACCCTTTATTGATACTGAATCCAAATAGCATGGGTTGAGTATAATTAAACAAAACTAGGATAATAGTCTATTATCTTGTGCGTCAATCCTGTTTCTGGGCGCGCAAATCATAGCTTAAATCCAAAGTTCAGAAAACTTTCAAACACACTTCATTTACATTTTTGCAAGGTAGTTAACATGTCATCCCGCTTGCGTCGTGATTCTTCATCAGTATCAAAACCCTCTGGCTCTTCTCATTTTAAACGGCGCGATCCACATCAGCGTTCAACCGCCCGCTCCTCTTCATCTGCAGAAGAGGTAAAAAAACGAATATCACTTGCTGATCGAAAAGTCATCATCTTTAATAAGCCTTTTGATACACTAAGCCAGTTTACTGATGGTGATGGGCGCAAAACTCTCGCTGATTTTATTCCCGTAAAAGAGGTGTATGCCGCAGGTCGCTTGGACAGAGACAGCGAAGGTTTGATGGTGCTCACCAATGACGGCATCTTGCAAGCGAGACTAACGCAGCCGCAGTCAAAATTACCAAAAACGTATTGGGTTCAAGTAGAAGGAGAACCCGCTCAAAACGATTTAGATAAATTGCGCCAAGGTGTAGAGCTAAAAGATGGCATGACGCTGCCTGCCAAGGTTGAGATTTTGCAACCGCCTACCTTGTGGGAACGTAATCCACCGGTTCGTTTTCGCGCACAAATCCCAACCACATGGCTTGCGATTACCATTACTGAAGGTAAAAACCGGCAAGTACGACGTATGACAGCGCATATTGGCTTTCCAACACTGCGCTTAGTGCGCTACGCGATGGGTGACATTGTTTTAGGCGATCTACAACCCGGTGAGTGGAAAGAAATTACCCTCTAACACCGCTCTCAAAAACGGAAGCCTCTTTATTATTTAAGAGGCTTCACTGTGTTTATTTATGGCGTTCTTTAAGCTTATCAATCACATCACTCAACGCTAATCCTTGGTCTTGCAATAGCACCAATAAGTGATAAATCAAATCAGCAGACTCACACACTAACTCCGCCTTATCGCCCGACGTCGCCGCAAGCGCAACTTCAACGCCCTCTTCGCCCACTTTCTGCGAAATACGCTTTGTTCCACGGGCATAAAGGCTAGCGGTGTAAGAGGAATCAGGGTCGGCACTCTTGCGGGCAGCCAATAGCTGCTCAAGCTGATGAAGCCACACCATTTGAGACTCTTCTTGTGCATCGTTATCCCAACAGGTTGTGGTTCCAGTATGGCACGTTGGCCCAATGGGATTCACTTTGACCAATAAAGTGTCGTTATCACAATCGAGCGCCATGTTTTTCAACTGTAACACATGACCAGAGGTCTCTCCTTTGGTCCAAAGGCGCTGTTTGCTGCGAGAAAAGAACGTCACTTGGCCTGTTTGCGCGGTTTTTTGCAACGCATCTTGGTTCATGTAACCCATCATAAGCACTTGACTTGATTGAAAATCTTGCACTATCGCCGGAACAAGGCCATCAACTTTGTTCCAATCAATACGCTCAGAAAGTGCAACCGCACTCGATACTTGAAAACTCATCGTCTTACCTCTACACCTTCTGCTTGTAAATATTGTTTTAATTCGCCGATATTGATGATCTGCTTGTGAAAAACCGATGCCGCCAACGCGCCATCGACATGAGCTTGTTGGTAAGCTTGCGCAAAGTGCTCCATCGTTCCCGCCCCGCCAGAAGCGATAAGTGGCACGCGACACACAGCACGTACCTTCTGGAGTTGCTGTAGATCATAACCATTACGCACGCCGTCTTGGTTCATCATATTCAATACGATTTCACCCGCACCACGTTTTTGTACCTCTTGTACCCAATCGCAAGTTTGCCACTGTGTTGCTTTGGTGCGCGTCTCATCGCCAGTAAATTGATAGACCTGATACTGACCCGTTTCTTGATCGAAGTAAGAGTCAATGCCGACCACAATACATTGCACGCCAAATTTATCCGCCAAGTCAGTAATCAACTGTGGGTTAGCGAGTGCTGGAGAGTTAATGGAGACTTTATCTGCACCAAATTCTAAAATTCGCGCAGCATCTTCGGCAGATTTAATACCGCCCGCGACGCAAAATGGAATATCAATCACTGCCGCGACACGCGCAACCCAACTTTTATCCACCACTCGGCCATCACTCGACGCGGTAATGTCGTAAAACACCAACTCATCCGCACCCTCTTCGGCGTAGCGTTTTGCAAGCGGTACGATATCACCAATGATTTCGTGGTTGCGAAACTGCACCCCTTTCACTACTTGTCCATCGCGGACATCCAAACAAGGAATTATGCGTTTTGCCAACATTCGAATGCCTCCTGAGCGGTGAACTTACCATCTAATAAGGCACGACCGACAATCACGCCTGCGACGCCACTGCCTGTTAAGGCTTTGATGTCCGCTAAGCTACCGATACCACCAGAGGATTGAAACTGTACTTGTGGGTACTGTTTGCATAAATCGATATACAACTCAACGTTAGAACCGGCTAGTGTGCCATCGCGGGAAATATCAGTGCACAATACGTGCGTCAAACCGACCGTTAGGTAATCATCAATCAAGGCTTCTATCGTTACACCTGAATCTTCTTGCCAACCTGAAATGGCCACTTTACGTGTGCCGTCTTGATCAATGTTGATGTCGAGCGCTAGCACAATTTTTTCTGCGCCATACTTTTCCATCCATCCTTTGACTAATTCAGGCTGTTTTACGGCCGTAGAACCGACAACCACGCGCTGCGCACCCGCATTTAATAAATCCACCACATCTTGCTCACTACGCACACCGCCACCAATTTGAATATTGGCAGGGGTACTGGCAAGCAGTTTGGCAATCAGATCAAGCTGTCGGGCCGAAGTATCTTTTGCACCCGTTAAATCGACAAGGTGCAACCAGTTAGCTCCAGCCTGATGATAGAGGCGAAACTGCTCTGCAGGGTCCACTTTGTATTCGGTAACTTGACCATAATCGCCTTGAAATAAGCGAACCACTTGGCCATCAATTAAATCTAATGCTGGAATAATCATTACTAATTCCCTTTTATAATTCCAAGAAGTTCTTGATCAGTGCTGAGCCGGCTTTGGATGAGCGCTCTGGGTGAAATTGGACACCATAGTAATTACCGCTTTGCAGCGCCGCGGTGAAAGGCTTACCGTATTCACATTCAGCAATCGTGTATTCACCGACGGGCATGGCGTAGCTATGGACAAAATAGAAATATTCACCCTGCTCAATGCCTTTAAACAGAGGATGGCCTCTTTCGGCATTGACCGTGTTCCAACCCATATGTGGTAGTGGTAAATCGCCTGTATCCATCAGGCGAACCTCGCCGTCACATAATCTCAAGCATTCCACAATATCATTATCAACAATGCCATTAGCTTGATCGCTAGCTTGCTGTCCTTTTTCTTCTGACAGCTGACCTAACAGTTGCATGCCTAAGCAGATGCCGAGCAGTGGCTTTTCAACCTGTTTCACCAAGGTAATTAAATCGCGCTGTTGCAGATTTTTCATCGCCTCACTTGCCGTACCGACACCGGGTAAAAACAGCTTATCTGCCGTCAACACCACATCAGGATTTTTTGAAATAGTGACTGGGTACCCCAAGCGTTCGATGGCAAATTTCACGGAAGACACATTAGCGCAGCCTGTATCAATGATGACGACCTTTTGCGGCTGGCTGCTGTTATCACTCATCGCTTCGCGGACTGACGACATTACAGTACTCCTTTGCTGCTAGGTAGTTCATTGCCTTCCACTTTAATGGCTTGGCGCAATGTGCGGCCAAAAGCCTTAAAGAGACTTTCAATAATATGGTGATCATTCTCGCCACTGGATGAGAGGTGTAGCGTACAGGCCAAAGTGTCGGTTAATGAACGGAAGAAGTGATATACCATTTCAGTGGAGAGATCGCCCACTTGCTCACGTGTAAAGGTGGCCTCAAATTTCAGATAAGGGCGACCCGATAGATCGAGTGCACATTGTGCTAAACACTCATCCATCGGCAACGAAAAACCAAAACGACCAATGCCACGCTTATCGCCTAATGCCTCTTTTAAGGCTTGCCCGAGTGCTAATGCGGTATCTTCAATGGTGTGGTGATCATCAATGTGCAGATCACCATTGACACTCAACTTCAATTGAAAACCACCATGGGTTGCGATTTGGTCAAGCATGTGGTCAAAAAAACCTAACCCCGTTGTAATTTGATTACCACCCGTTTCATCCAAATTGACCGCAACTTTAATGTCGGTCTCTTTAGTGGTTCTTACCACTTCGGCGCTGCGCGCTTTCACGGTTAAGTCTTTAACTATTTCACGCCATCCCATACTTTTCGGATGATATTGAATACCACGGATCGCCATATTTTCAGCCAGTTGCAGGTCGGTCATTCGATCGCCAATCACCACTGATTGCTGAAAATCGACTTTGCCTCCTTGCAGATACTCTTTAACCATCCCCAGTTTGGGTTTGCGGCAAGAGCAATTATCTTTTTCAAAGTGCGGGCAAATCAGCACATCATCAAAGATCACTCCTTGGGACTGAAAAATGTCCATCATCATCGCATGAGGGGCATCGAAATCCGCTTGAGGATAGCTATCCGTCCCCAGTCCATCTTGGTTGGTGACCATCACCAGCCGATAACCCGCAGCCTGCAAAGCCAGTAGGCTTGGGATCACATACGGCTCTAGTTTCAGTTTGTCTAAACGATCAACTTGGAAATCGACCGGAGGCTCAACAATTAAGGTTCCGTCACGATCAATAAAGAGAATTTTTTGCTGTTTGCTCACTGGAATATCCTTTTCTATTGGCCAGTAACGTCACTTAAACGACTGGCTCTTATTCATTTTGGGCTATTTATGGTGCTTGATTACTGATAATAATTGCGAATAAAAGCGAGTGTTTTTTCACACTCTTCGCGATTACCGATACTGATCCTCACGCAATTTTCAATCGGAGAATTGCGTAAAATAATGCCGTGATCCCAAGCGGCTTTAAACAGCGCATCACCATCGGGAAATTTCACTAATAGATAGTTTCCCCACCCTTCAAACACAGTTAAATGGGGCACCATATACAACCCTGCTTGTAAGTAAGCACGGTTTGCATTGAGATCCAACACTTGGAATTTGGTACGAGCCAGCCCAGCTTCCGATAACGCTTGCACGGCAATGTCTGCTACCGGAATTGGCACGGGATAAGGTGCAATTACCTTCTGCAGCACATCAATCAGCTCTTTACTGGCCAAGGTAAAACCGCAGCGCAAACCTGCAAGCGCAAACGCTTTGGATAAGGTGCGTAAAATCGCCAGATTCGAGTATTGCGCTAATAAATCAACGGTTGAGGCTTCTGGACAGAAATCAATGTAGGCTTCATCCATCACGACAATAGCGCGGTCTTTAGTCATTTCCAGCAAAGCAATAATATCTTGGCGCTTAACCAAATTGCCGGTTGGATTATTAGGACTACAAACGAAGATCAACTTCACGCTGTCTAAATTGGCACGAATGGCTGACAGATCGAGCTGCCAATCCGCTGTTAATGGCACAACTTTACGCTCGACACCGAACGTTTCAGCGCTAATCGCGTACATACCATAAGTCGGCGGACAGTATAAAATAGCGTCTTGATTGGGCTCACAAAATGCGCGGATCAAAAGTTCAATCCCTTCATCAGCACCGCGTGAGGTCAACACCTGCTCTGGATGTACCTTGGCATAAGCCGCATACGCATCGATCATAGCTTTGGGTTGGCAATCACTGTAACGGTTCAAACGCACAAAATCGGTTTTGTACTCATTATTGAATGGCGATTCGTTGGCATTGAGCCACACATCACCACTGCCGCCAATACGGCGAGCCGATAAGTAAGGTTTCAGTGCTTGAATTTGCTTACGAGCCAGTTTTTCCATTATTTTTTCGCCTTTTGCAATTTTTCGACTCGAATGGTGACCGCACGTTTGTGTGCATCCAATCCTTCAGCTTCTGCCATTGTGACCACGGTTGGCGCTAACCCTTGTAAGCCCTCTGCGCTGAGTTCTTGCACCGTCATGCGCTTACTAAAATCAGCTAAACCAAGGCTAGAATAAGTACGCGTGTAACCGTATGTTGGCAAAACGTGGTTGGTACCCGAAGCGTAGTCACCGGCTGATTCTGGTGACCACTCACCTAAGAAAATTGAGCCAGCGTTATCAAGTAACGGCAACAGCTCACGAGGGTTCCGCGTTTGCACAATTAAGTGCTCAGGACCGTAGTAGTTCGAGATAGAAACCGCTTGGGTCAAAGACTCAGCGATGATAATCAAACTAGAAGCCAAGGCCTTTTCTGCAATGGCGGCGCGAGATAAGCTTTTTAGCTGCTTTTGCACTGCATCTGTTACTTGATCGGCAATCACCGCTGAAGGGGTCACTAACACAACTTGTGAATCAGGTCCGTGCTCAGCTTGGCTAAGCAGATCAGCCGCGATGAAATCGGCATCAGCCGTATCATCAGCAATCACCAACACTTCCGAAGGACCCGCTGGCATATCAATCGCTGCACCGCGAAAATCATTACTCACTTGACGTTTTGCTTCTGTCACGTAGGCATTACCGGGGCCGAAGATTTTGTCTACTTTTGCAACGGATTTAGTCCCATAAGCCATTGCTGCAATCGCTTGACCACCACCAATGTTGTACACCTCATCAATGTTACACAGCTTGGCCACGTAGAGGATTTCGTCCGCAATCGGTGGCGGTGAGCAGAGCACCACTTTACGACACCCTGCAATTTGTGCAGGAACACCCAACATTAATACGGTAGAAGGTAAAGGCGCACTGCCTCCGGGAATGTACAAGCCCACCGTATTAATTGGACGCGTGACTTGTTCACACACTACTCCCGGCTGCGTTTCCACTTTGATCGGTGGCAGCTTTTGTGCTTTATGGAACTTAGTAATGTTCTCATAAGCTTGTTGAAGTGCTTGTTTCATCTTGTCAGAAAGACGCTCGCACGCCGCATCAATCTCACCACTTGAAACGCGAATTGAATCCGGTTTCACGCGGTCAAATTTTTCAGTTAACTCAATTAACGCTTGGTCACCTTGCGCTTTCACCTGCGCAATCACGGCGCTCACGGCAGCAGTGACATTGGCTCCTTCAGTAATGGCCGGGCGTTCTAAAATTGAATCTTGCTGAGTTTCACTCAACGATTGCCAAACGACAGTTCTCATCGCCGTTACTCCATCATTTTATCGATAGGTAAAACCAAAATAGAACTCGCCCCTAATGCTTTTAGGCGCTCCATGGTTTCCCAAAATAGGTTCTCGGTACTGACCACATGTACTGCAACACGATTTTTCTCCGCCGATAAAGGCAGTACTGTTGGGTCTTCCGCTCCCGGAAGTAAGTCTTTAATCGCTTCTAATTGATCAACCGGAGCATGCAGCATGATGTATTTGGACTCTTTGGCTTGAATCACGCCTTGCATACGCGTCAATAAACGAGCAATCAATGCTTGTTTATCTTCACTGAATTCACCTTGACGCTGAATGAGTGTTGCTTTGGATTGGAAGATAACTTCAGCCTCTTTGAGGCCATTCGCTTCTAATGTTGCGCCGGTAGAAACAAGGTCAGCAATCGCATCAGCTAGGCCAGCTCGTGGTGCAACCTCAACAGAACCGGTGAGCACACAAGTGCTAAAATCAATGCCCTTTTCATCCATGTACGCTTTGAGTAACTGCGGATAAGTTGTGGCGATGCGTTTACCCGCCAAATCTTGAGGGCCGTTGTATCGCTGATCTTTATTGATCGCGATGGATAAGCGGCAACCACCAAAATCAAGACGGCGCAGTGAAACAAACTCACTTTTCTTATTTTGCGACAAGCGTTCTAAACGCACCTCTTCCAGTTCATTCTCACCAATGAAACCGAGATCAACCACACCGTCCATCACCAGCCCGGGTATGTCGTCATCACGCACTAGCAGTAGGTCGATCGGCATATTGAGAGAGTGAACGACAAGACGCTCACCCATGATATTGAATTTCACGCCGCATTTTTTAAGTAGGTCTTGGCACTCTGAGCTCAAGCGGCCTTTCTTCTGGATGGCAATTCTTAGGCGTTGTGTTTGCATGACAATTTCCCTGTGCAATGTATTGAATGTATTTGGAATTGAGTTAAAGCAAAATGAAAAAACCCTCGGGAGATTTGCGTTCTCCCGAGGGTTTTAATCTAAATGCTTTGACTTAACCACCGGGAGTTTCCTGCCTCCCGGGTATGCGTACATCTCCCCGAAAGATTATTTAGGGTGATGGTGATGATGAATGTTCATTACAAAATTACGCATACTTATCAGCTCTTATTGGTTTGCTGTCTTGACTCCACACTAACCAAGCTGATGTTCTTTTTCAACTAAAAATTTTGCTTTTTTAAAATCTTTTTTCGCCGTCGTGCACCAGTAATAAAAAAGGGAAACTTTCGTTTCCCTTTTATCAACTCCATTTAACCAAAATACGGCTACAACGTCTCGCAATGTGTCATTTTTGATTTCGCCATAGCGGCCATAATCATGCACACAATGATAAATGCAACAGAAGCACAAGCCAACGAGATCAGCACTGACGCTGTCATTCCTAAAATAACAAAACCGACACTCGAAACCAAGGCCGTAGCCAGTGCATACGGCAATTGTGTCGCAACGTGATCGATATGGTTACAACGCGCGCCTGTCGACGATAAAATGGTGGTGTCAGAAATAGGAGAACAGTGGTCACCAAAGACGGAACCAGCGAGCACCGCGCTCAGCATCGGGAGTATTAGAGCGATATCGGTCGCCGCAGCCATATCTCCAGCAATGGGCAACATGATGCCAAACGTTCCCCAAGAAGTGCCGGTTGAAAACGCCATCACGCCCGATAGTAAGAATAAGATGACCGGTAGCCAATGCGGATCAATATTACCTTGAACCAAAGATGACATATACGCACCGGTTTTCATGTCCCCAATAACAGAGCCAATTGTCCACGCAAAAATTAGGATCAAAATCGCACCAAACATCGATTTAGCACCGATCCACAATGTATTACTGATGTCATTCATTGGCAGCTTTTGCTTAAACACAGTAAACAGAGCCATCGCCAAGCCAACTAGCCCGCCGTAAATCAATGAAGCGCCGACATTGGTGTTTTCAAACGCACCCAGTAGATCAAATGCTTTACCGTCTGCGGCTAAAGATTGACCACCCGTAAATAACATGGCTGAAACCGTTGCAATGATGAGTAATACGATAGGCAGAACCAGATCCAACACTTTGCCATGTTCGCTCTCTTTGATATCAAGCTCTTCATTTAACTCATGTGCGTCTTGGCTATCGTTTTCATTTGCGTCGTCGAATCCACGGCCTTGGGAGGCATTAATTTCATGCTGGCGCATTTGACCAATATCTAATTGGAACCACACCACCGCAAACACCATCAGTAATGCAAAAATGGCATAAAAATTCATTGGTACTAAACGCATGTACGCGCCCAATGCCGAATATTCGGTAATCCCGTGAGAAACGAGAATACCGCCAATAATCGTCATAATGTACGCGCCCCAACTAGAAGCTGGCATCACAACGCACATTGGTGCTGCAGTTGAATCAAGGATATAGGCAAGTTTAGCACGAGATACATAAAAGCGGTCAGTCACAGGACGAGAAATAGAACCTACGGCTAAACTGTTAAAATAATCATCAACGAAAATAAACACACCCAAAAATGCCGCCAGCAGTTTTGAGCCACGTTTACTTTTTACGCGGACTTGTGCCCATTCGGCAAAAGCACGAGTACCGCCAGACAAAGTTAATAGCGCGGTCATCATACCTAATAAAAGCAAAAATCCGACGATACTCATATTCCAAGTATTAATGCCGCCATCAGCAACAAAGACGCTTGATACCTTAGTAGCAACATAACTGAATGCACTACCAAAAGAATAATCCGCGAGTAATACCGCGCCTAATACAATACCGACACCTAATGAAACAAGTACTCTGCGTGTAAGAACAGCCAAACTTAATGCTACCAGAGGCGGTAACAGCGACAGAGGAGATGATGCAAAATCGATTAAATTCATGATCTTCAAAAACCAGTAAGTAAATGGTTAGAGATCTACTGCAGACAAATTACGAGCTAAGATAACCACGTAATTCATGTTGAACTAAGCGAAAGGGAAGCGAACACTTCACCCAACCCTACAGTAGCGCTCCATAGTTTAAAAAAAGAATAGACTATGGCAGTGTTGTTCCTATTCGAATACAACCCCAGCAAGCTGCTTTAATGTGCATACTTACTTCGGCGATAAAACCTTTCACTTTTGTTCATTGGCATTACCCCAACAGAAGTTACTATTTTTTACCGCACCTCTACGTCAAAGAAAGTACAATAAATCACCGTTATTAAGTCATTTTAACAATGATAAATGTCTTACTTCGCTTTAGGTAAATGACATTGTACTTAACAACGAATGCATTGCAACCGATCATGTCATCAAAGTGCATCAATTATTGGTCACATTCATTAAGAAACATTGAGACTTCTTTCATAATGTGGTGCAATGAATATCACGAAGATTATAATAAAAACATTAATTATAAGTTTATCTAAAAATCATTGATGATCTTCTTGATACTACTACTTATGTATGAAATTAGCTCATCATTACAAGTTCATATTTTTTTGATTTTTATTTATCTATAAAATTTTCATTAATATTTGAATCTAATATTGTAAGTACCAATTCAGCAGTTTATTATTGCTGTGTCGACTAAATTAAATCAAATAGGAATAGTCATGTCTGAATTAACAAAAACTCTACTTAATATTCGTAGCCTACGCGCTTTTTCTCGTGAACTCACTCTAGAGCAGCTTGAAGAAGCACTAGATAAATTAACGATCGTTGTTCAAGAACGCAGAGAAGCGGAAGAAGAAGAACGCTCTGCTCGCGCAGAACAAGAAGCGAAGCTGGCTGCGATTGCAGAACAGATTGCCAAAGACGGTATTGATGTAAGCGCATTAATTTCTGCACTTTCTGGTGAAACTAAGAACAAAGTTAAAGTTCAAGGCAAACGCGCACCTCGTCCAGCAAAATACAAATATCTTGATGCCAATGGTCAAGAAAAAACATGGACAGGTCAAGGTCGTACACCTTCTGCAATTCAAGAGCAACTTGATGCAGGTAAATCTCTAGAAGAATTCGAGATTTAATAACTCTTTAGCAAATAAAAAGGCTCCTAACGGAGCCTTTTTATTATTTTAATTTTTATCTTTCCCAATACGCTTCTTCTAAGCTGTCTTCACGTTCAGGTAAACCACGTGACAGACGAGGTGAATGCTGGGCTAGCACCTCATAACTGGCACGGTTGGAATATTTGCAAACTTGCGAGAAGGATGAATAGGTTAAAAAGTTATTCTGATGCTTGCTCGAATTAGGGACGTTCTCTTTATGATATTTATTGGCTGCCATATCATGCAGCAATGCCGACAACGCCGCATCTCCCGCACCATTAGTATTTTTAATTTTCTCAGGCCCACCCATATACGGTGAAATATGAGAATAAACACGTATCGGATTTTCACAACTTATTTTTGATGCTGGGCGACTAAATTCATAACGATTGAATTCAGCAATAGAACCAGGTAATAGTGGCAACGATGTTTCACGTTTCGCCGCATCTTCAGTATATCCTGCCATAAATAAACCGACTGGGCCTGCGGTGCATAATACAAGATCAACCCAATTTAAGGCTTTATTTGACGCTGCAAGGGGATCACTTTCCCCGGTTAATGCTTCGGCTTCATCTTCATTCATGGCAACAACAGTGACATGATCACGCAAAAAATTTTGCCAAAATTGAGGGTCATCTTGAATAACAAATTTAGTACCTAAGGTTAAAACAACAGGTACATCATATTTCTTAGCATATTCAATCGCTCTCATTGTTGCCTCTGGCATTGGATCACCAGTTTTGCAGCGAATTAAATAAGCAGTCAGTACTAAGGCTGAAGCACTTTTAAATATTTTTTCTGGAACACTTTCTGCGCGAAGTTGGTTCATTTGCCCTTCACTAATAGCAAAGGTTCTTTCTCCATCCTCTGTGATCAAGGCAAAGCAGCGCCCAATCGCTCCATCGACCGCTTGTAAATAATTCAGATCCATCCGACTTGATGTATTACATAAATAACGATAACCGTAGCTACCAATTTTTATATCTTGGCTCATCACACCTAACAACGTTGAGCGATCATCTGCCAGCACCGAATAATTGTGTAATGTGTTGCCAATCGTTCCCCCAGCATATTCGTTAGTAATCAGACCATTTTGTTTGAGCTCAGTGTACAAAGCTTCGGCCTTCTGATCGTCAATCACTAACGAATGGCCTTTACTAAGCTCATATTTTTCGATGAGGTCAGTATTTACTTTCGCTTCTATATCCACCAAGGTCTGGTCGATACCAATAATATGTGTACGTGACATTTTTTTATTTTCTTGTGCTTGGATAACAAGTGGGTCACGTGCATGAACAGGAAAGTAATGCTTTGATTTGCGTTGGCCAGGAAATTTCATAACGTCAGTCTGAGTAGAGGAGAAAAAGATGCGCGATTCTACCGCGCACCCATTAGCGCGGCAACTAAGGCAACTATAGCAAACGTTTGCTCTTGATTATTTTTATTCACCTTCCATAAAGCTGAGATCAGGTAACCTATCTAAATGCTCTGAATAGCGTTTTAGGTCAAATTGCCCTTCGTTTTTCATCACATCAAAAATCTCAATTGCAAGCGCACAAGCAATAGAGGCAACGGCATCCTCCCTTGAGTGACCTGTCATCATCAAGCGCATCAAGGTTTCTTTGACCTTTAACGGATTTCCGTCCGCGAGTTGATTCTCTACTGTTTCGATGAGGAATGCGTCATCCATAATCTGATTGTCATCTTGCATTTTGTGGCCTTTTATTACGCTTTAAAATGGCACGCACTATGCCATAAGCCATTATAGAATTCTAAAACTAATTTCTGCTGACATTGACAGATACGACGCCAATTAAACCAGATAGAAGTGTGATTGCTGTCTCGGATCTGTCGCGACGAAAATCTTTCTGCTAGAATCTGCGACCAAGTCAATTGAGTGGTATTAAGTAATGTCAGACAACCGCAGCGCAAACAGCCAAAAGAAAGTCATCGTCGGCATGTCCGGTGGTGTTGACTCCTCCGTTTCGGCGTATCTTCTCAAAGAGCAAGGTTATCAAGTCGAAGGCCTGTTCATGAAGAACTGGGAAGAAGATGATAACGAGGAATATTGTACAGCGGCGGAAGATTTAGCCGATGCACAAGCCGTGTGCGATAAGTTAGACATCCCTCTTCATACCATTAATTTTGCCGCCGAATATTGGGACAACGTATTTGAATATTTCCTAGAGGAATATAAAGCAGGGCGAACTCCCAACCCAGACATTCTTTGTAACAAAGAAATCAAGTTTAAAGCCTTTTTAGAGTTTGCAGATGAAGTGCTAGATGCCGATTATATCGCCATGGGCCACTATGTTCGACGCACCTTCCCTGAAGGTAATGACAAACCAAAAATGCTGCGCGGCTTGGACAACAACAAAGACCAAAGCTACTTCCTCTATACATTAAGCCATGAACAAGTGGCTCGTAGCTTATTTCCTGTCGGTGATTTAGAAAAACCCGAAGTTCGACGCATTGCGGAAGAACAAGGTTTGGTGACGGCGAAGAAAAAAGATTCAACTGGTATCTGTTTCATCGGCGAGCGCAAATTTACCGACTTCTTGTCTCGCTATTTACCAGCACAACCGGGTAAAATTGAAACACCAGAAGGTCTCGTTATTGGTGAACATCAAGGCCTGATGTACCACACTTTAGGTCAACGCAAAGGGTTACACATTGGTGGCCAAAAAGGCGGTGGCGGTAACGAAGACCCATGGTATGTCGCTGATAAAGATCTTAAACGTAACGTTTTGATTGCAGTCCAAGGCGCTGATCACCCATTATTGAAATCTCATGGCTTGATCGCTTCCCAATTACACTGGGTTGATCGTACACCAATCCAAGCAACGCTAAGCTGCACGGTAAAAACACGTTACCGTCAAACGGATATAGCGTGTACCATCATCCCTATTGATGATGAAAACATTAAAGTCATTTTTGATGAGCCACAAGTGGCCGTCACGCCTGGTCAATCCGCGGTTTTCTATCAAGGCGATGTGTGTCTTGGCGGTGGAATTATTGAGCAGCGAATTTAAACAACTTAGGAGTAATAAACGTGGCTAACACCCTTTATGACCGTACCATCGCTTTTGCGGGTATCTGCCAAGCTGTCGCTTTAGTGCAACACGTAGCAAAAAATGGTCACTGTGATTCAGACGCGTTTGAAACTTCTCTAACGGCTATCTTAAGTACTAATCCAAACAATACACTTGATGTCTTCGGCTCTGAGGCCAACTTAAAAATTGGCCTCGAATGTTTGGTGAAAGGTATTGATAGCACGCCATCAGGGAGTGAAATCACTCGCTATATCATTAGCCTGATGGCATTAGAGCGTAAATTAAGCGCTCGTCGTGATGCGATGTCACAGCTGGGCGATCGTATTCAAACGATTGAACGTCAAGTCAACCACTTTGACTTGCTTGATGATCAGATGATCAGCAACCTTGCCAGTATCTACTTGGATGTTATCAGCCCTATTGGCCCGAGAATCCAAGTCACTGGAACCCCTACCATACTTCAACAAACTTCAACCCAGCACAAAGTGCGCGCCTTACTCCTTTCAGGAATTCGTTGCGCTGTCTTGTGGCGTCAGGTTGGAGGAAAGCGTCGCCATCTGATCTTCGGTCGTAAGAAAATGATCGAACAAGCTCAGATTTTATTAGCTCGAGTCTAATATTGACGCAAAGAATTCACTCTCACACTTAACCTCAAAATTCAGGAGAAAAACATGGAACTGTCAGCCTTGACTGCTGTTTCACCGGTAGACGGCCGCTACGGAAGTAAAACGATTGCGTTACGCAGTATCTTTAGTGAGTTTGGTCTCCTCAAGTATCGGACCATTGTTGAAATTCGTTGGTTACAGAAGCTTTCAGCCACTGCTGGAATTGCCGAAGTTCCAGCATTCAGTGATGAAGCAAATCAATTTCTTAATGCGATAGCAGACAATTTTAGCGAAGAAGATGCCGCTCGTATTAAAGAAATTGAACGCACAACGAACCATGATGTTAAGGCTGTAGAGTATTTCTTAAAAGAAAAAGTAGCGGGTGTTCCTGAGCTGCACGCCGTTAATGAATTCATTCACTTTGCTTGTACTTCAGAAGACATCAACAACACATCTCACGCGCTAATGCTCAAAGAAGCTCGCGATACCGTGCTTCTTCCTGAAATGCGCAACATTATTGATGCGATTCGTCACTTAGCAGAAGAATATCGCGATATTCCGTTATTGTCTCGTACCCACGGACAGCCAGCATCACCAAGTACTATGGGTAAAGAGATGGCTAACGTAGCGTACCGTATGGAACGCCAATATAAGCAGATTGCCAATATCGAGATTCTCGCAAAAGTAAACGGCGCAGTAGGTAACTACAACGCTCACCTTTCAGCCTATCCAGAACTCGACTGGCATACCTTTAGTGAAGAGTTTATCACTGAATCGCTAGGTGTGGCGTGGAACCCTTATACCACACAAATTGAGCCACATGATTACATCGCAGAGCTATTTGATGCCGTTGCCCGCTTCAATACTATTCTGATCGACTTCGATCGTGACATTTGGGGCTATATCGCTTTGGGCCACTTCAGACAAAGAACCATTGCGGGTGAAATTGGTTCATCGACAATGCCACATAAAGTCAACCCGATCGATTTTGAAAACTCAGAAGGCAACCTAGGCCTTGCTAATGCCGTGTTCAATCACCTAGCACAAAAGCTGCCTATTTCTCGCTGGCAACGTGACTTAACAGATTCAACCGTGCTGCGTAACCTTGGTGTGGGTGTTGGTTATGCGATCATCGCCTACACTTCAACGCTAAAAGGGATCAGTAAACTGGAAGTGAACCGTGATGCGCTGCTTGCTGAGCTCGATAAAAACTGGGAAGTCCTTGCTGAACCAGTGCAAACAGTTATGCGCCGCTACGGCATCGAAAAACCGTACGAAAAATTGAAAGAACTCACGCGCGGTAAGCGAGTCGATGGTGAAGCAATGCGCCACTTTATTGATGGCCTTGCGCTACCTGAAGCTGAAAAAGCACGCTTGAAAGAGATGACACCAGCCAACTATATTGGCCAAGCAATTGAGTTAACCGACAAATTGTAATGCTCTTCAATCTAGCCGATTAATGACAAAGCCCACTTAGTGGGCTTTGTTTTTTAAGGTCGTATTTTATGTTATATCGTTTTTGATACCATCAAAAAACGTTAGGCGTACTGCTGTTCAAACTCTTGCATAAAATCAACTAAGGCTTGAACGCCTTCCAGTGTCATCGCATTGTAAATCGAGGCACGCATACCACCCGCGACTCGGTGACCTTGCAGCGAGACTAAACCACGCGCTTCAGCCAACTCTAAAAACGTACTATCCAACTCTGGTTTCACTAATTGGAAAGGCACATTCATCAGTGAACGGTTGTCTGGGTGAATGGTATTGCGATAGAAAGGTAACTCATCAATTGCGTTATAAAGCAGCGCTGCTTTCTCGCGGTTGATTTTCTCAATCGCCGCGACACCACCCTGCCCTTTTAGCCACTTGAACACGAGACCCGACAAATACCACGCAAACGTAGGCGGCGTGTTGAACATAGAATCTTGTTCAGCTTGCACTTTATAATTCAATATAGTCGGTAGCACATCACTGGCTAAATCAAGCAAATCATCACGAACAATCGCAATACAGATCCCCGCTGGCCCAATGTTTTTCTGCGCTCCCGCATAAATGACTCCGTACTTTGAGACGTCTATTTGGCGCGACAAAATCGTAGATGACATATCAGCTACAATCGGTTTGTCTGTATCTGGTAAATCATTAATCTCAATACCATCTATCGTTTCATTCGGACAAAAATGCACGTAAGCCGACTCAGGATCGATTTTCCATTCGCTAGCTGGTAATACCGCTGTTTTGCCCTCTTTGGTCACTTTGGCGTTGAAAACATCGATTTCACAATATTTCTTCGCTTCTTTGACCGCACTTTCAGCCCAGTAACCCGCATCAATATAGGTCGCTTTAGTCGCATCGCCTAATAAGTTTAAAGGCACCGCCGCAAACTGAGCGCGCGCTCCACCCTGACAAAATAATACTTTGTAATTACTCGGGATATTAAGCAAATCTCGCAGATCTTGCTCCGCTTCTTGAGCAACGCGAATAAAAGGTTTACTGCGATGACTAATTTCCATAACGGACGTGCCAAGCTCGTGCCAGTTAATAAACTCGGCTTGCGCTTTTTCCATCACGGCTTTAGGTAAGGCTGCTGGGCCTGCGCTGAAATTATAGACTGGGCCCGCTTGATTTGATTCCATGAGTTCCTTGCTCCTGCTATCGACAATTAATGTGATTAATACCACTTTTTGATGTGGATAAAAAGCGAGAAAAGAGCTTCTATCGGCTCTTTTCTCTTACTGATTGCTAAAACTCGCGAAATCGTTTGCTTGAGCGCCGTTCGCTATCGCATCAATGCCGGAAGTAATAGTGTCAATAGCGGCATTTGGTTGCCATTTTCAAATTCCAAGTTGCCCTGTTTCAGCTCAGCTTGGAGTCGATATCCTTGATCGGTTTGCTGCATAATTTCCATCACAACAAGCTCATCAATACCTTGCTGGATAAAAGGAAAATCTTCAACCAGCTGGTCAGAAATGAAGGTATCAATGTGGCCGGTTAAGGCTGGTAAAATGGTACTCGGATCTTGCACCACATTATTTGTCCCTTCAGGAACCGCTATCTTCCAGTTTGATTCAAACTCACCTTGGCCAACTTTTAGCGCCATTTTATTCATCGATAGATAAAAACCTTTCTCGAATAATGATTGCACATAAGGTAGTGCTTGCTGAATGTCCTCATCAGAAAGTTCTGGGCTGTTTTGGTAAAGCGTTGAAAGCTTCTCAAAAGCGTCACCATCTAAATCACCCAAGGTAAAATCAAGATTGAGGTCCTTCACCTCGCCTTCGCTATAAGTTAATTTATCCATCTCAATCAAGTGATTACTATCAAAACGAGAAGGCTCTCCTTTTAATACCGAATCAAAGGAATAACGCATGTTGTCCATACTCAGCGTATTTTCACCTAGGCCATCGACAAGATTAATTTTTGCTAACGCCAATGACTGTTGTCCTAGCCAGAAGCCTTTATCTTGTTTACCTATACCTTGACCAGTTAGCTGTGAAAGCATCATTTTTTCACCACTGGTAAAATCCAACTCAACAGAAGGAACATTGAGTTGATAAGTGATTTCACCTAGCACCGAAATATCACCTTTCAATGTGGCGGGCGTTGTCGAAAACGTCATCTCGCCATCTTCACTTTGGTAGTGCCAACTGTCTAGCGCCACAGTGTATTGAGTATTGCCATTCAACTGCGTGATACTGGTCATCGTCAATGGTAGATTTTCTTGATCAGCTATAACGGATGTTGCTGTTAAACTCAACAGGCCATGCTTAACCTCGCTATTGACTAAAACTTGGGTCGGTAAACCATCGGCAACAAACTGTTGTTTGAGCGTTTTATCTGCAATCTGATAGCGGGTTTGCACGGTTGATGAAAGGTAACCGCGCTTATAACTGACAATGTCCGCCTCGATTGAACCTGAAGAGATATTTGCAATACCGTTAGTGATCACCTTTTCACCGATTTGCCCGACAGCCAACGGCCAACATGCTGCTAAGACGATAGCACCACCAACCGCACCAATGATTTTTAACTGTTTCATAGCGTTCCATTCCTGATGATTTTACCCAGTCTACCGTAAACAATTGAAAACCAAAACATGGAGTTAGGTCAGAGTATTGCTAAGATGTGATGAGAAATTCTAAAACCTAGCTCTCAAACCCACTGCGTAATACTTGCTACAGTAGTCAAAACAGCGATGACAGTAGAGGCTTGTGTGAACCATTACGCACTACTTTGTTTAGACAATAACCCAATCAGCACAGAACAGTTGCGAGCTGAGTTAGCTCCGTTCGCCGCTAAATTTGATCTTCATACAGCGGACACCATAGATGAAGCTGAGCAAGCCCTAGAATATTTGCACGAGCAGCAACAAACGATTGCATTGGTCATTGCCAGTCACCATGAGCAGTTTGATGGTGCGGATTTTTTGACTCAACTCGATAAATCAATCCACACGCGTTCAGCGCGGAAAGTGCTGATAAGCTGCGGACAAGATATTCAAGCCATTCTCACCGCCGTCAATGAGGGGCGATTAGATCACTGCCTCACTAAGCCACTACAAAATAACGTGCTCTATAAAACCGTCCAAAAAGAGCTCACGACCTACATCTTAGATCACGATAAAGACAACATTCTCAACTACAGCACAATACTTGATCAACAGCGCATCTTACGCGCGCACATCGATAATAAAATGCGCAGTTATCGAGATGGTTTTATCTCCGATTACCACAAGCTTTCTGATACAGAACTGGCTGAACAAGTAATTGGTGCTTTACACCAATTTTTTGAAAATGAAGATGAAACTCGCGCCTGCCGTACATACTCCACTAATCACTTTCTTACCAAAGAGGGAGAAGAGAACCGCTTTCTTTGGTTCATCACTGAAGGTGAAGTGGCCCTGTATAAAAAAGATGATTTAGGGCAACAAAGAGAAGTGGTTCGCCACAAAAAAGGCAACATTGTCGGTGGTATGTCTTTTGTGACTGGTGAGAAATCTTTTTCTACTGCCGTCACCCTGACTAAAACCGATGTGATTAAACTAGACCGAGATGTGTTTGCAAAAGTCATGCATTCGGATACTCGGCTATTGCCCCTATTTACTAACTTGCTGCTCCGCCATTTTAACCGCCGCTTACAACGCAGTATTAACACTAAATTGCAACTACAAAAAACGCTCGAATCACTTGAGTCAGCTCATCAGCAATTAATCGAGCGGGAAAAAATGGCCATGCTCGGTCAGCTTGTTGCAGGCGTCGCTCATGAACTAAACAATCCTGTCGCCGCAATTTTACGTGGAACCGAAACATTGTCAGACAAGATTGAGCACTTAGTCCAAGAGACTGAACATAAAAATCTGCAACATAAAGGCAGCCAACTATTAAGGAATGCACTTTCAGCCAAACCTACTTCTACATCAGAAGAGCGGGCACGCGCTAAAGCCATAGAAAATGAAATTCATCATCGTTTGATCGCGAAAAAATTGGTCAAACTCAATCTAGATGATGATCTTGCGCTCCGACAATCGGCTAAGCACGATCCTGAGAAAACGTTAGAAACACTGGAACAATTAGAAAACTATTTCCTAACAGGTAGTACACTTCGTTCTATCAATGTTTGTGCACAACGCATCGCCGATATGGTACGAAGCCTTAAAGGGTATGCTCGCCCTGATGATGAAGCGCTACACAAGGTCAATATTCATGAAGGTATTGAAGACACTCTGGTTATTTTCGAAAATCGTCTTAAGCGCCACAAAGTCGAAAAAGAGTATGCCGACTTACCTTTGATTACCTGTCAGCCGATTGCATTACAACAAGTATGGACAAACCTCATTTCCAACGCTATTGATGCCTTCCCAGCCAATGGCGTACTGCACATTGCAACCACATTAGCAAAACAGGGTAATCAATCTTTTGTAACCATCAGTTTCACGGATAATGGTTGTGGGATCCCGTACGAGCAGAAAGAGCGTATCTTCACATTAAATTACACGACGAAAAAAGAAGGTAACTTTGGACTCGGTATTGGGCTTTCTGTCTGCCAACAAATAGTCCACCAGCATCAAGGTTGGATCGATGTTCAATCTGAACAGGATAAATACACGACGATGACGGTATGGCTGCCAGTTAGTCGATAACTTGTCGTGCTGATGATTAAGGAGAATATCATGAACAAATTTTTGATCTTATGCGTGGACGATGAACGTGAAGTATTGGACAGCGTCATACAAGACCTCGACGAATTTGAAGAGTTTTTTATCTTAGAAGCCGCAGAGTCTGTTGCAGAGGCAAAAGAAGTGATTGCCGATCACCAAGCTCAAAATATCAAGCTGGCTTTAATTTTGTGTGATCACATTATGCCCGAACAAACAGGCATTAGTTTCTTAATTGAATTAAGCCGCAATGAAGAGACGCAACATACACGCAAAGTACTACTAACAGGCCAAGCAGGGCTAGAAGACACCGTAGAAGCGGTGAATCATGCCAGCCTACATTTTTATGTAGCCAAACCTTGGGATGGGAACAAACTTCGCAATGTTATCAAAGATCAATTAACACAATATATGATTGAAAACGAATCAGATTTAATGCCTTGGGCCAGAGTCTTGGATGCCGAGAAAATCTTCAATGCGATCGCACAAAACCGCATCAGTTTTGGTGAATAAAATATCCTAACGAAGAAATGGCACTCTCTTTGCTTATTTTTTGCGAAGACAACAAAAGAATGACACTTTTTAATGGCGACAATGTCAATCTATGCACTATGATGTCTAAATTCTTTAATGTCACCGCGGGTATTCCGCGACTGACCATGGAAATAAACTAAAAATATAGGTTTATAGTGACTATGCGTAAAACAATCATTGCAGCCGCTTTGCTGCTAGCCTCAGGCCAAACACTGGCAGAAATAGACCGAAATAGCCCATCCGTCATGAGCAATTTTAGTTATGACTATATCGAAGCTCGTATTGGAGCAAGTCCAGTCACCTTTGGTGCTGCGATGAGCAAATCAATTCACCCAAATGCACATGTTATTGGTCGTATAGACTCTGAGTTTGAAGGTGATTTTGACGCAGCCGCAGGTTTTGGCTTTCATGCTCCTATTAACAACTGGGCTGACTTCACGGGTGAAATGCTATTACGCGTCGTAGATACCCGCGATAATAAAAGCACCGATACCGGAATGGAATTAAACCTTGGCGTACGTCAATGGCTTGGACCACAGTTGGAAGTTGGTGGCAAAGGTGGCTTTGTTTCTATCGATGACAATGATGACTGGATTGCGTCTGTTTATGCCCGTTTTCATTCTACAGAACTTTTCTCTCTCGGTGCCGAAGCTCGTATCAATGATGCTTACGGCGATCAGCTGATGTTTACGACTCGTTTTAAGTTCTAGGTGTAAGCTAAATACAATAAAAAGCCGAGTCTTACGTCTCGGCTTTTTATTTGATAACTATCTTTATTTAATAACAGTGCTACAAAACTGTCAGCGTCATGAGCAGCTTTCTAATAATTGACGCTTGCGAGGCTCTTGCAGCAATTTCCAATGAATACCTTCGATCGCACCAGCAAACTTCCACAGTAGTTTTACATCGACGTCACTACCGTACGTTTTTCTCACTTTAGAAAATATCGTAGGAGCACCTAAGCGCATGAACGTTTCCACATCATTGATGCCCGCTTTTTTAACCATACGCTCTAACGTTAACTGCATGTTTGGCAAATCACGTAGTCGACGACTTGCAGAGGATTTTTGAAAGCTACGTTGCTCAACAGAATAGCGGATGGAACGTTCAATAATCGTATCTAGGCTCTCATGATTGCTCACAAAAAGCTCAGTAATATCATAATAATTAACGGTTGCTGTGGTCTGCTTTTTAACGTGTTTGTATTTTTCGCAGCCTAATTTTG
The DNA here is from genome assembly GCF_963874835.1 of Vibrio sp. V12_P9A6T4. NCBI lineage: Bacteria > Pseudomonadati > Pseudomonadota > Gammaproteobacteria > Vibrionales > Vibrionaceae > Vibrio > Vibrio sp. V12_P9A6T4. The sequence continues at coordinate 35,874 of NZ_CAWNJO010000115.1, forward strand.
TGAGTGCATCATCGAGCTCTTCACCTCCACGAATAAAAACAGACTCTTCACTAATCAGTGAATACATCGCTTCTTTTTGGAAAAGCCCAACACCACCAAACATTGAACGCTTTTGAAATGCGCCAAATTTAATAACGTAATTGAAAAATGCATGCTCAATCATATCCATTGATCCTTAATCAAGTTCCCCGATTAATAGTGATCACCAGATAGCAGCGTATTTTTGCGAATAAAAAGAGTAAGTTAGTAACAAGCTTGTAGTAGTTTAGTATTAGCTTGCTTAATATGGGTACTATCATAGTTAACGATACAAAATAAGTCTGGGCATACATCACATCAATAAACATATCTGCGCAGAGTTATGAGATGAAAATCACATCATTGTGTTTATGAATAAATTTTTTTGACACACATTCCTTTCATTAACGTATTAAGGCTAATGTATCAAGAAAACAAATTAATGCGATTAATGGTGAATTGATTGCTTATTTGGGTTAGCAGACGGTAAAATGCCTTCAGTACAGATTGAGCACAAATTTATGAATCATCTATCTTTTTACTGGCTTCCAGATCATCATCAAATGCTCATCCAAGGGTTAGAAAGTGAATTTTCTCAATTGGTTGAACACTCACTCAGCACAGGAAAAATTTCACTTCCTCCTATTCCTGATGTTGTTCTAAAAATACAGCGCTTATGCACATTAGAATCTACTGAAATTTCAGATGTCGCCGATTGTCTACTTGAAGATCCCGGACTGACTGCAATTGTAGTACGCGTAGCAAACTCTGTTGTCTTTAATCGTCGAAATATTACCTGTACGGATTTAGTCACGGCTGTATCACGCTTAGGCATACTACGAGTACGCGACATTGTAACAGCCCAAGCGATTGAGCAATTAAAGCACTCTGTAAACTTAAGCAAAGAATGCAATAAAATATTGGTTAATAGCGCCGCCATATCACGAGAGCTTGGCGCAACCATGGTGATGGTAACTCACGCATTTAAACAACTTGAACCAAGCCGATATCAACATTTAGAGCAGGAAAAAGCCTTACTTGTCGGTCTACTTGCGGATATTGGCTTGTTTTGTCTGGTACACGAATATCATTTATATCTTGAGAAAGGCAACTATCTCGATCAAGACATCGCCCTACAGATTTTTCAGTCGCGATGTTCAAAAACCAGTCAGCTTGTGTTAAGAAGTTGGGGGTTCGACTCAGATTTCCTTGAAGTAGCAGGAAATCAATCTTTAGTCGCATCTTCTCACGAAGTCAGTTACCTTGATGTGGCACGTATTGCTCACCATCTTTTACTGTTTCGTCGTCAAGATGAAGAGATTGAAGAGCATGACGTCGAAATAAATGCGACCGGAGCTGAGGTGCTATACAACTTAAGTAACCTTAGTGAGCTTGAATTCAAATCAAAACTCAATGATGTGATCAACGCAAGCGGCTTCTAAACCCAAAATAATCAGAGGATGAGATGTTCTCAGGGATGTTATTTATTTTTGCCCCACTAATAGTGGGGTATCTATTTTCTATTGCCAATCAACAGTGGCTAGCAGCATTAAATAAAGCCACGTCTTGGTTAGTTTACGTCATTCTGTTTCTGATGGGTTTAAGCTTGGCAGCCCTCGATAACTTGGGCAGTAACCTACAGTTGATACTCAAATTTACCACCGTATTTTTCTTGATGATCGGTGCTTGCAACTTGTTGGTCTTGCCTTTTATTGACAAATTCCTACCCATAAAAACCGATGCGAACCATTCAAAACTGCCACTATCTAGCATGGCGTTAGAATCCGTAAAGCTGATTGTGGTTGTCGGTGGAGGATTGGCGCTTGGGGTTGTATTAGGATTCGATTTAAGTTGGGTGAGCACTGCCAGTGAATGGATCTTGTTCGTATTACTTTTCTTTATTGGTATTCAGTTGAGAAATAGTGGTTTAACTCTACGACAAATTTTGCTCAATAAATACGGAATGGTCATCGCATTAGTCATTATATTGACCTCTTGGATTGGGGGGATCATTGCGGCCATGATTCTTGATATCCCAATTTATCGAGGACTAGCCATGGCTTCCGGTTTTGGATGGTATTCACTTGCCGGGATTTTAATGGGTGATGCTTTCGGCCCCGTCTATGGTGGTGCCTCTTTCATGATAGAGCTACTTAGAGAACTGGTTGCTTTAGTGATGATCCCCATGCTAATCCGAACCAAACCTTGCTCTGCCATCGGCTATGCTGGGGCAACCGCGATGGATTTCACCTTGCCCGTGATCCAGACAACTGGCGGGGTTCGTTGCGTACCGATCGCGATTGTCAGTGGGTTTATTCTCAGCCTACTGGTGCCTATTCTTATGCTGTTCTTTGTATCACTTGCAGGCTAGATCTCAGGAATCACTTTAGCCTTCATTTAAACTAACAATAGGGAGTAGAAAACTCCCACACAATAACAAAGCCCAAAGGAAGATTTATGAAACGTGTTATCGTTGCCCTACTGCTCTCAACTTCAGCGAATGTTGCTCTCGCTGCTGATAACCAATGCTTATCCGAAAAATATGACGCTTATGTCGACGCGTCTCTCCATTGGTATAGTGATCTCGCAGACTTAACGACCGCGCAATATCCTGAACTTACTGAAGTTAGCCAATGGTTTCTGCAAGGACGCCAGCATCACTTTGAATTAAGCCGTGCGGCAGTCCACTATTACCTAAGCAACGATCCTTCTAAAGTCGCCACCTCGCAACCTGTAGAAGCTTGGTTAAAACTAGAACAGCACGACATTAAAGTATTGGCCTCACGCAGTGATGATCTCGGCCACATTGCTAAAATCACCTATGAAGATCGCCAAGCAAAGCCTAACGAAAAAAACTATGAATTACGTTCAGCTTTAGCCGAATTGCTCAGTCATCCGAAGCAGATCGAAGCTGCGTTGAATAAATATAACGATGCCATCGCCTTGATCGAAAAGAAAGTCTGTAACTAATCGCCGCCTCTACTCTAGCCGAATTAAGACGGGACAACTGTCCCGTTTTCGTTTAGATTGTGCCGCTCGCATTCCATAAAATCAAAATAACGAAGCTGTATGGTATCAGAACAAAAAACTGCAAATGTGAGTTTCGAGAGCTTGTTACGGATCTTCACTGTGCCCGAAGGCCCCGATTCAACACTGACAAAAATAGACCAAGAGCTATCGCGCAATTTGAACCTCTTCTTGCGTGAACATATTGTCGCTGAAGAAAAACCACTCAAAGAGATCGAAAAAGATTTCTCTAATCCGGAAATTCCAGAGTCACCGGAGTTCGTTTCAGAACATACTCAGCATTTGTTGGATAATTTAGTCGCTCATTCAGTGCATACCTCGGCTCCTAGCTTTATTGGTCATATGACATCTGCACTGCCATATTTCTTGATGCCGTTATCAAAGATCATGATTGCGCTGAATCAAAACTTAGTCAAAATTGAAACGTCAAAAGCGTTTACACCGCTAGAACGGCAGGTTTTGGGTATGTTGCATCGTTTGATCTATCAAAAAAACGACGCTTTTTACAGCCAATGGATGCATAGCGCTAATCATTCGCTCGGTGCATTTTGCTCTGGCGGAACAATTGCCAATATCACGGCATTGTGGGTGGCTCGTAATAATGCTTTGAAAGCCGATGGTGATTTCCAAGGCGTCGAAAAAGAGGGGCTGTTTAAAGCCATGCGTCATTATGGTTACCACGGGTTAGCCATTTTAGTGTCTGATCGTGGCCATTACTCTTTAAAGAAAGCCGCTGACGTATTGGGTATCGGCCAAGAAGGCTTGGTTTGTGTAAAAACCGACCACAACAACCGCTTATGCCCACAAGATTTGAAAGCCAAAATGGCACACCTAAAAAGCCAGAAAATTAAACCTTTTGCGGTTGTTGGCGTCGCCGGAACGACAGAAACGGGCAACATTGATCCCTTAAGAGATATCGCCAATATTTGCCAGCAAGAAGGTTGTCATTTTCACGTAGACGCCGCTTGGGGCGGTGCAACATTAATGTCGAATAATCACCGACACTTACTCAATGGTATTGAGTTGGCTGACTCCGTCACGATTGATGCACATAAACAGCTCTACATCCCTATGGGGGCAGGCATGGTACTATTCAAAAAGCCTGATGCTATGCATTCAATTGAGCACCATGCGCAGTATATTTTGCGGAAAGGTTCAAAAGATCTAGGCAGCCATACGTTAGAAGGTTCTCGTTCAGGTATGGCCATGTTGGTGTACGCTAGCATGCACATTATTAGTCGCCCTGGCTACGAATTATTGATTGACCAAAGCCTAGCTAAAGCTCGCTATTTCGCCGATCTAATTAAAGAACAAGACGACTTTGAGCTGATTTCTGAACCCGAACTGTGTCTTTTAACTTATCGTTATATTCCTGCTTTTGTTCGCCAAGCACTGCAACAAGCCTTGCCCAATCAAAAAGCAGAACTGAACGAGTTGCTAAATGAAATCACCCAGTTTGTGCAGAAAAAACAAAGGGAAACGGGGCGTTCATTTGTCTCTCGAACCCGTTTAAACCCAGAACGCTGGGACAAGCTTGATACCATCGTATTCCGCGTGGTACTAGCCAACCCGCTAACGACACATGCTATCTTGCATTCGATATTAGATGAGCAACGACATATTGCCACGCTAGCCCCTAATTTGATGGCCAAAATTGAGCTGCTTGCTCAAAGAATCATCAGCTAGAATCCCTGTAAGTTACAGCGAATTGAAAATTTATTTCTTTTTGCTGTAACTAATACATCATTAATGAGCTGGAAATTTCCATTAATCATCGATTTAAATCTAAATTCTGTAGTTTTCATGAAATTTTGTTTGAGGCTTGTCATGTTCTCATCAATTGTTAACTTGAATTGTTACGGAAATCTACATCCTAGGTTTATACTCATTGCATGGCGTTGGTTTAACTTACCTTTTTGGAAATGTGTTATTTCCAATCCCCCCAAAGGGCGACCGGGTAAAACCAACGAGTTGTTCTCTTCGCCCGCGTGAACACTATGAATACATTAGAAAAAATTCAAAAAAATCTGGAAAACTTTAGCAAGTCGGAACGTAAAGTCGCCGAAGTAATTATGGCTTCGCCCCAAACCGCGATTCACTCAAGTATTGCGACGCTCGCCAAAATGGCTGATGTCAGTGAACCAACGGTAAACCGCTTTTGTCGACGACTCGACACCAAAGGCTTTCCCGACTTTAAGCTTCATTTAGCGCAAAGCCTTGCTAACGGAACTCCGTATGTAAACCGAAATGTTGAAGAAGATGATGGCCCAGACGCCTACACCCATAAGATTTTCGAATCGACTATGGCGTGTTTGGATGTGGCTAAAAACAGCTTGGATCCAATGCAAATTAACCGTGCAGTTGACTTACTCACACAAGCAAAACGGATCTCTTTCTTCGGTTTAGGAGCCTCTTCTGCTGTAGCAAAAGATGCCCAAAACAAATTTATTCGCTTTAACATTCCGATCACTTGTTTTGAAGATATCGTGATGCAACGCATGAGTTGTATCAACTGTACCGATAATGACGTAATTGTTTTGATTTCGCATACAGGTCGTACTAAAAGCCAAGTGGAAATCGCCAATCTTGCGCGCGAAAATGGCGCGACTGTCATTGCGATTACGGCAAAAGATTCACCGCTGGACAAAGCAAGCTCGTTGTCGATCTCTCTTGACGTACCTGAAGATACTGACGTCTATATGCCCATGGCAAGCCGTGTGGTGCAAATGACGGTAATTGATGTACTGGCTACTGGTTTCACCCTGCGCCGTGGCTCTGGTTTTCGTGAAAATCTTAAACGCGTCAAGGATGTACTAAAAGACTCGCGCTACGATAAGCTGTCACAGTTCTAAGATAATCGCGATCCTAAAATAATCGTTAGAACGGAGCTCAATTGCTCCGTTTTTTATCAACTTTGCTTGCTACTTTCAGGCGCGACGGGATCATGCCTAACTTCTACCTGATTGGATGAATTCGGTTGCCACTCCTCACACTCACCTTGGCACTCGCAAACTTGATTTAATATATGGATTAACCTTTCTTGTGTTAAAGGCAAAGGGTTACCTTTAATCGCGACCGACTTTAAAGCATCTAACGCCACGCGCTCAAACGACGTATTGCACACACCAAACTGGTTGAGTTTAGGCAGTTGCAACTTATCTAACATCATTTTCACCCACAGCACGCCATCTTCAACGTGAACATTTGTTCTGCCAGTCACGATTTGAGCGATTTTTTTATAACGTGTAAGTACATCATTTCGCCCTGCTTTTTGCGCTGCTCGAATGTTTTCTCGCATAACATGAGGGGCCAAACGCGCCGTGATCACGCTGTGTGGAGCATCAAGTTTCCCTCCCAATGCCGATGCCAAGCCATGTGCAGCGCCAAGCTTTGCATTGGTAATCGCCATTCCTCCAAGCATTGCGGCAAAAGAGAGATCCGCTCGCGCTTTATGATCATCTTTTCGGCACGCTGGCAATATAGAACGACTGAGTTTGCGCAGCCCCTCTTCACACACCATATCGGTGAGTAGATTGGGTTCACCACACACATAGGCTTCCATTAAATGCGTAAAAGCATCCATTGCGCCTCTGCCAGATGTGTAACTGTCGGTACCATAGGTCAACGTGGGGTCAATAATCGCAACATCTGCCAGCATATCTGGGCTGCGCAAGCTTACTTTTACTTTGTCTTGTCCCGATTTCAACACAGCATTACGCGTGACTTCGGATCCCGTACTGGCGGTGGTTGGAATAGCAATAAATGGCAGCGGTTTTGTCTTTAACGGCACATTTCGGCCAACCACTTCCACATAATCATAAACGTTACCTTGGTTAGGAATGATTGCCGCGAGTGCCTTGCCCATATCAATCACACTACCGCCACCAATAGCAACGACCATGTCCGGTTGAAAACGTCGGCCTAAAATGGCCGTTTCCTCCACCATGGTAATATTAGGTTCACCAACAATAGCTACATGCTGATAGCGCATATTCTGCATTTTCAGGTATTGAACAATAGGGGAAGCTCGTTGTTGTTCTTTTCCCGAAACCAGCAGTACGCTATAACCATATTGGTTGAGAACAGAAAGTGAATTCAATAACGCTCCTTCTCCAAAAATGATCCGCGTCGCCGTCATAAACTGGAACATGAATAACTCCCTTTTCTCTCATCTAGATTAGCTCTGTTTAGAGTGCACCTATCGTTAAAAAAATTTTTTGATGCAGTGCAATGTGGAGCAAATAACCACATAAAAAACACAAGTTTATGCGGCATGTCACAGCCAAGCCATTGTTGATCTATTCCCAACACCATCGAGAGGTAAGCTTGCTTTGATTAAGGAATAAGCAATAGCTTTTACCTATTGAAGTAACTGGTGAATGCCACTTTATTTCCGACCTTGAATCGGGCATAGTTGCATGCAACAAGAATGAAGGAGAAAGCTATGTTCGTTGTTATTTTTGGCCGCCCTGGTTGCCCCTACTGTGTTCGCGCAAAAGAACACGCTGAAACATTGAAATTAAAACGCGATGATTTTAACTATCGTTATGTCGATATTCACGCGGAAGGCATCAGCAAAGCTGATTTAGAAAAGACAGTGGGTAAACCGGTTGAAACTGTGCCACAAATCTTTATTGATCAAGAACACATCGGTGGTTGCACTGATTTCGAAGCTTATGCGAAAGAACATTTAGGCTTATTCGACGAATAAAACCAAGAAACATAAAAACCCGCTGATTTTTAGCGGGTTTTTGCTATTTATAGATAAATGGCTCTTTCTCTCAAATTAGGTCAATGAAATGTCAATTGTCACAAATTTCACTTATCTTTTTGCAATATTCAGATACAATTCCCACACTTTACCTACCCCACTTGGCACACATAACGAGTTGAGCCGTGAATATCGACGTCGTACTTTTGCTTGATCAGAACCCTATTCTTCTTATTTTTGTTGTCTTAGCGATTGGCCTTGGTTTTGGCAAAATTCGTTTTGGTAGCTTACAACTGGGCAACTCTATTGGGGTGTTAATTACATCACTCATCATGGGGCACCTTGGTTTTTCCTTCAATGCTGAAGCCTTAACCATAGGTTTCATGCTGTTCATCTATTGTGTCGGCATTGAAGCTGGCCCTAACTTTTTTGGCATATTTTTCCGTGACGGAAAACATTATCTCATCTTAAGTTTAGTGGTGCTCATTACCGCCACTTGGATCACCTATTTTGGCAGTTATTATCTCGGCCTCGATTTTGGCTTAGCTGCTGGTATGATGGCAGGCGCATTAACCTCCACCCCCGTATTAGTAGGCGCACAAGATGCGTTAAACTCCGGGCTAGCCACCATTCCAAGAAATATGGATTTATCCCTTATTTTAGATAATGTTTCGGTGGGTTATGCGATGGCTTATCTAATTGGCCTTATCAGCATGATCATGTTTGCCAAGTTACTGCCTAAGCTGCAAAAACAAAACCTCTCTGATTCTGCTCAACAGATTGCTCAAGAGCGTGGTTTGGGTGGTAGCGGTCAACGCAAAGTCTATTTACCCATCATCCGTGCCTATCGTGTTGGTCAAGAGTTGATCAACTGGATTGATGGGCGCAATTTACGTGAGCTTGGTATTTATCGTCAAACGGGTTGTTATATTGAACGCATTCGACGTAATGGCATTCTTGCCCATCCTGACGGTGACGCCATCTTGCAAGAAGGGGATGAAATTGCACTGGTCGGCTTCCCTGACAGCCATGCAAGACTAGACCCTAGCTTTCGAAATGGCAAAGAGGTGTTTGATCGCAACTTACTTGATTTGCGCATCTCTGAAGAGGAAATCGTCGTAAAAAGTGACAGTATTGCCGGTAAACGCCTATCGGATCTGAATTTATCCGAATATGGTTGTTTCCTGAACCGAGTGATACGCGCACAAATTGAAATGCCAATGGACTTAGACATTGTGCTTGCCAAAGGCGATGTATTGCAAGTCAGTGGTGAAAAAAGCCGTGTTCAAGGCTTGGCCGATAAAATCGGTTTCATCTCTATCCATAGTCAAATGGCCGATTTACTCGCCTTCTGTAGCTTCTTTATTCTCGGCATTTTGTTTGGTTTGATCACCATGACCTTTGGACAAGTCTCCTTCGGTTTAGGCAACGCGGTTGGGCTACTGCTTTCTGGCATTATGCTTGGTTTTTTACGAGCCAACCACCCCACTTTCGGCTATGTACCGCAAGGGGCATTAAATATGGTGAAAGACCTAGGTTTGATGTTCTTTATGGTAGGCATTGGCTTAAGTGCTGGCGGAAAAATGTTCCAGCACCTCTCAGAAGTGGGCGTACAAGTGATCGGCCTTGCATTTTTAGTCAGCGTGGTGCCAGTCGTCTTTGCCTATTTGGTCGGTGCGTACATTTTGAAAATGAACCGCGCGCTTCTATTTGGTGCGATTATCGGTGCACGAACTTGCGCACCAGCGATGGATATCGTTAACGACTACGCAAAATCGACCATTCCCGCATTGGGTTATGCCGGCACCTATGCTATCGCCAATATACTGATGACACTGACAGGAACTATTTTAATTTTACTCAGCTAAACCTAATAATCCTCAGTGCTACTCGCCCAAAGTCACATGTGTGGCTTTTGGCGAGCCATCGCCCCTCTATTTACTTCGCTTTTATCTCAATGTTTGCCGCTTTATCGACTCAGAACTGCATCTTTTCTCCTGAATTCAACTCACCACTGCTTAATTTTTCAAACAAAAGGCAATCGTTTGCTTTTTATCTGGCAGCAGAAAATAGTTCTGGTATGATGCGCACAGTTTATCGATATCCTTACTAGCGTTGAGCTAAGCGATATCTTCTCTGTATGACGTTTGAAAAAGATAGGAATGTCTAAATGAGCCTTGCTGATCAAATCCTTGCCGTCAATGACGACCTCCCAATTCGCACTCACCAACCTGTTCATAGCGGCAAAGTTCGCTCTGTTTATTGGCTAACTCCAGAAGATAGCCAGCGTTTGATCAAAGAAAAAGGTTACAACGTTGCTCCTGATGCACCTTTAGCCATTATGGTAATCAGTGACCGTATTTCCGCTTTTGATTGTATCTGGCATGCCGAAGGTGGCATCAAAGGTGTACCGGGTAAGGGCGCGGCATTGAACGCGATTTCAAACCACTGGTTTAAGCTATTTCAAGAGAGCGGGTTAGCCGATAGCCATATTTTAGATATTCCCCATCCTTTTGTATGGATTGTGCAAAAAGCCAAGCCAATCAAAATTGAAGCGATTTGTCGCCAGTATATTACCGGTTCAATGTGGCGTGCTTACGAAAAAGGTGAACGAGATTTTTGTGGTATTCAATTACCAGAAAGCTTGCAGAAAGATAAAAAACTGCCAGAACTGCTCATTACACCATCAACCAAAGGCATCTTAAAAGGCATTCCCGGTGTTCCAGAAGCCGATGATGTCAATATCTCACGTCATAATATTGAAGAGAATTTTGCCGCTTTTAACTTCAGTCGTGTCGAAGATATTGCCTTGTACGAAAAGCTATTAAAAGAAGGCTTCGGCGTCATTAGCCATGCACTCTGCCAAGTAGAGCAAATTTTCGTCGATACCAAGTTTGAGTTTGGTTATGTCACCGATGCCAACGGCGTTGAGAAACTCATTTATATGGATGAAGTGGGTACGCCGGACTCTTCTCGTATCTGGGACAGCGCTTCCTATCAGCAAGGACGTATTGTGGAAAATTCGAAAGAAGGTTTTCGTCAATTCTTGCTCAACTACTTCCCTGACCCAGATATTTTACTCAACAAAGAACGGATGGCTGAGCGAGAAGCGCTTGCACGTGATAATGCGCTGCCTTTGGCTGCATTAATGGATATTTCCAACACCTATCTTGCGATTGCAGAGAAAATTGTTGGCCAACCGATCGTATTAAGCCAAAATCCAAAGCAAGAGATCATTACGATCCTGCGTTCTCAATATGGCTTGATTGACTAGCACTCAACAATAACGGGGCATTAAATATGCCCCGTTATCTGTTTATCCCCTTACAGGGTGATAATAAATTCGTCTGGTTTTGTATTTTTTATCAAAGATTGGCTTTTATTTTGAATCAATTGGATCTGCTCAGAATCCAACGCATACGGCATTACTAATTTTAGCTCTTCAATCCCCTCTAATTTCGCCAATCTCACCAGTGAAATTAAATTCGCTTCATCACTACGGCGTGTTGATAACGACTTCAACGCCATTTCCCATAGGCGATCCTCTGGGCTTGATAATTCTTTAATGCTGTCTTTCCATACCGTACCAAAAATCGGTGCAAATGACGTCATAGCTTCGAGGAATGTCCATTTCTTATTACATGACGCGCCAAGAAATGTAGTGTAATCAAACAGCACTCGTGTCCTTTCTTGTGTATTCATTTTGTCCCCCGACAAATTGGCAGCACACTGTACTCAATATCATCCATGATTGTTCATATAGCAATAGGATATAAAAAAACAGTCTTTTATGCCTTAAAACCGAATGGATTGGCTATATCAAAACCAGGTTTGTAACAAGGCATAAACAGACTTACTGACATATGTGTCTGATTGATTAATATTTCAAACCGTGAACAAAAAGTCGCTTTATCACTTAAAGTGATCATCGCTCAACACTACTTTTGAAATCTCTGCTTAAGGAGACCAATAGACAAACATGTGTACATTGATGCCCTCAGCAATTAACACGGAGAATTCTACCGTTTTTATCGGCATTCTTCAGTATTCTGTGCCATGTGTCGCCGCTCGTCTATTTACAATCTCATGAGTAAACCGTTATCATTTTTGAGTTCCCTTCTACCCTAAAATAGGCCGACAATGAATAATGACAAACGCCCTCTTTATATTCCCTATGCGGGCCCCGCTCTACTCAGCACGCCTTTGCTCAATAAAGGCAGTGCATTTTGTGCTGAAGAGCGCAGTTCCTTCAACTTAGAAGGCCTGCTTCCTGAAACGACGGAAACGATACAAGAACAAGTTGTTCGCGCATACCAACAATACTGCAGCTTTGAAAGTGATATGGATAAGCATATCTATCTGCGTAATATCCAAGATACTAACGAAACCTTATTCTATCGTTTAGTGCAAAACCACATCACTGAGATGATGCCCATCATCTACACACCAACGGTGGGTGCCGCGTGTGAAAACTTTTCAAATATTTATCGTCGCGGCCGCGGTCTGTTCATTTCCTTTCCGAATCGAGATCGCATCGATGACTTACTCAATAATGCAGCGAACCATAACGTAAAAGTTATCGTAGTGACCGATGGTGAACGCATTCTCGGCTTGGGTGACCAAGGAATTGGCGGAATGGGTATTCCTATCGGCAAACTGGCACTTTATACCGCATGTGGTGGTATTAGCCCTGCTTATACTTTACCGGTCGTGCTCGATGTTGGAACCAATAACCCACAGCGCTTGGCTGACCCGATGTACATGGGCTGGCGTCACCCTCGGATTACCGGGGCCGAATATGATGCATTTGTAGAAGAGTTCATCCAAGCGGTGCAACGTCGCTGGCCTGATGCACTGATCCAATTTGAAGATTTTGCACAAAAGAACGCAATGCCACTATTAGAGCGTTATAAAAACCGTATTTGTTGTTTTAACGATGACATTCAAGGCACTGCGGCGGTGACTGTAGGTTCGCTATTGGCCGCATGCAAAGCCGCGGGCAGTCAACTCTCCGAGCAACGTATCGCTTTTCTTGGTGCGGGCTCTGCAGGCTGTGGTATTGCCGAAGCAATCATCGCGCAAATGGTGTCAGAAGGTATTTCAGATGCTCAAGCTCGTTCTCAAGTCTATATGGTTGACCGCTGGGGTCTGCTGCAAGAAGGAATGCCTAACCTACTTGATTTCCAACAGCGCCTCGTGCAAAAAAACAAAGACACGCATAATTGGAATACAGAAGGTAATGGTTTCTCATTATTGGAAGTAATGAAAAATGGCAAGCCAACGGTGTTGGTCGGTGTTTCTGGGGCTCCGGGATTATTCAGTGAAGAGATTATCACTGAGATGCATAAACACTGCCCACGCCCGATTATTTTCCCACTATCGAACCCAACCAGCCGTGTTGAAGCGACGCCCAATGACATTATCCGTTGGACCAACGGTGAAGCACTCGTCGCCACAGGCAGCCCGTTCGCTCCCGTGTTGCATAACGGTAAAACCTACCCAATTGCACAATGCAACAATAGCTATATTTTCCCTGGTATCGGCTTAGGCGTACTGGCGGTCAATGCGCGTCGAGTTACTGATGAGATGCTGATGGAATCAAGCCGCGCACTCGCCAACTGTTCACCTCTTGCGCTTAATGGGCATGGTGCGTTACTTCCACCACTGGAAGCCATTCACTCCGTTTCCAAGAAAATTGCGTTTGCGGTAGCGAAAAAAGCAATTGAGCAAGGTGTTGCACTGGAGATCCCAGATGATGTGTTAGAAACCGCCATTGAGCAGCATTTTTGGCAGCCAGTATACCGCCGCTACAAACGCACTGCTTTCTAAGCTCCTACTCTGCTGCCCCTAAGCTTCGGCTGATGTTTAGGGGCTTTTTCTGTGAGTCAATATGATGAACTTTTTAGCGCCCGCAGGGCATTACTTATCACCGTATTTAACGGAGATATCAACTGCATTTATCGCTTGTTTGCTCGTGATGCTCGGTGGAGAGATTAACGCCGCGATGCGCAAGCTAATGCGCAACCAACACTTTGTCGTTCGCACATTTACGTTTATATTGATTAACGCTTTCGGCTACGGTTTGGTGATCATCAAAGCGAGCCCTTACCTTGCTCGGACACTTTCGCAGTTAGAATCAGGCATGATGTTTAGCATTATTATGCTCTGCTTTATTGCTATCGGGATCTGGGCACAAAGGAACCGTCAAATTTAGTGTTAAAATTTTCATCTTCAAATCACTCTCGCCCTGTTTGGAAAAAGCGGGTTCACACGCTGCTTCGCTACGTGTCTGTACTGTTGTTCATTTCAAGCCTTTTTGTGCTTGGCATTGATCGCTGGGTCAGTTGGCAAGCCGAAAAACAAATCGTCACCGAGCAAAATCAAGTCGGTCAATTCCAAGTCGCTGTTGTACTTGGAACCAGTAAGTACTTGGGTAAAACGCTCAATGACTACTATACCCACCGAATTGAAGCCGCGATCGCTTTGTATGAGCAAGGCAAGGTAAAAGGGTTTTTACTCAGTGGTGATAATGCTCACCGTTCGTACAATGAACCGTGGACGATGAAACGCGATCTGCTGCGCGCTGGGATCCCGAGCGAACATATTTACTTAGATTATGCAGGGTTTCGTACTTTGGACTCCATTGTTCGCGCAAAACGCATCTTCGAAACCGACAATTTTTTGATCATTTCTCAACAATTTCATTGTGAGCGAGCACTCTTTATTGCCAACTACCATAACATTAATGCTCAGTGTTTAGCGGTTGCAGGGCCAACAACTCGTTCTGGTTTTAAAGTGAGGCTGCGTGAGGTCTTTGCTCGTACGAAAGCATTTTTAGATCTCTATATCACGAATACTCAACCTAAATTTTTAGGTCCCAAAGAACCCATTGTGATCGAAGAGTTACCCTTAGAGCCAACCGAAGATGAAAGCTAAAAGAGGCACTGCGCCCCAGAAACCTTTCCTTCGACAGATTTCCGGGCCACTTTGGTTACGCTAATGTGGATAAGACATCAAACAAAGCGTCAATTTCACTGCGCGTGTTGTAGTGCATAAAACCGATACGGACAACTCCACCGCTGTTTTCAAGATCTAACTGACGCACTAAACCAAGCGCATAGAAATGCCCATTCCACACACAAATATTATGCTCGCCCAATGTTTTGGCCACAAATTCTGGGTGGTGATTAGCTAAGCGAATGGCAAAGGTCGGTGTACGTAGCTCACTGTTAGCCTTGGTCAGGCCATAGAGCTTAGCCGAACTCAATCCTTTAAGTTTATACAGAAAATACTCACTTAATTGGCGTTCATGCTGGTTGTATTGAATGAAACTATCGATCAAACGCTCTCTTAACGAGCCACTCGCGTCTCCCCATTGCGCCAAATATTCCACTGCAGCAATCACGCCTGCCAAACCTTCAAAACTCTGCGTACCCGTTTCAAAACGTCCCGGACCAATATTGGTTGCAGGTTCAACTTTGTAGGGTTTAAGTGCATGTAACCACTGCGAAGCGATATAAGCGATACCAACGTGTGGACCAAAAAACTTATATGCCGAACAGGTTAAAAAATCACAGCCTAATTCTTGTACATCAATCAAATGGTGCGGAGCATAGTGAACGGCATCCACATACACCATCGCGCCGACTTGATGCGCCGCATCCACAATGCGTTTAACATCGACAATAGATCCTGTGGTATTCGAAGCATAAGTGACCGCGACCAGCTTTGTTTTAGGGTTGAGCAATGACAGTAAGTGCTCAACATCCAAAGTACAATCTTGTTGGTTCACCTTTACCTGGTGCACTGTAACGTGCTTATCCTGCGCCGCTTGCTGCCAACTGGAGACATTGGAGTAATGGTCAAGCGCAGTAACAATCACTTCATCGCCCACTTGCCAATCTCGGCTAATGGCTCGACTTAGCTGAAAAGTCAACGAGGTCATATTCGCGCCAAATACAATATTTCCTGATGACTCAGCGTTCAGAAGCGCTTGCACCGACTCACGAGCCTGCTGCATTAAATCAGTGGTGATTTGGCTTGAAAAATAGTGTCCGCCCAAATTAGAGTTAAAATGGCCCAGATATTCACTCATTTTTTCTATTACCGACTTAGGTACTTGCGAGCCACCTGGACCATCTAAGAAACTCACTGACTTACCATGATATTTTTGCGACAAAGCACTAAACTGCGTACGCACTTTTTCAGGAGTGAAGATCATTTCGGCCATCCTTAGCGGTTAACACAAAAACATCCATATGACCTTCTTGCCCATGCTCAATCGAGCGAATAGGACAAGCGTTATGCCATAACTTACTGTCCGCGAGCATGGCAATTTCACCATTTTCTAACACTTTCCGAAAGAAAGGGGCTTCATTGCAGTCTTGATAAAGCATAATTTCACCGCCAACGATGTTGTGGCGATTCACCCCCACCAACGCAATATGATCAAAACCGTCTTGATGGACACCTTCTGGCGCGACTTGCGTCTCATCAAACACAGCAGCAATTCGGATCTGATGGATTTCAATCTCTTGCCCATTAGGCAGACCATTCGTACTCACAAACACCTCGCACACTTCTCTCATCCCTTCACTTTGTAACGTGGAGGGTAAAATAGGATCGAAATGACGCTTAATGTTGCCTTGAAAATGATTGATTTGATCGGTTTGCATAAAGTCATGCTTGTCCAACGCCTCGACTTTCCCTTTGTTAAATTGAACCACAGAGTAGCGCCGTAAACGATACTGACCATCAGCATGCTCCGTATGTGGTAATTGCGCAAAGGAGGGAGCAAGTTGTTGAATCGCTTTTTGACTTAATTGCGTAATCTGTAAAGTGTTTTCGTGTACAGCTAACATCACCAGCTCCTTAATTAAATAATTGGACACATTAAATTAACAATTAATTTACATTAAGGATACGCACTAATATTGCACATTCAAGTAAAAATGAATGTTATATCTGTATGTGACTAGCAATATAAAATTTAATACTTAAATAATCACAAAAATAAGAATTAACATCCAATAGCGAGCATGGCACATAGCGATTTTTAGATAAGCTCACTACTTCAAGGTTAATAAGCCTTTAAAAACAATGAATTACCAACATTAGGATGATGTGGGAATGGTATCTAGACCATGGGCGGGTTTAAAGGAAATATCAGTAACTAATTTATCAGCTCGATTCGACTAAATTTAGCAAGTATTAATCCATGAGCCATATAGCATCTCATTAACTCGAAATTAGCACCATTTAAGTAGTAAGCCATGCCAAAAATTAGACTAAAGTTAATACTAGATCATCAAACTAATTGATATATTTAACTATTAAGACTTAGTTGAAACATCGCTCAACTGATAAGGAGATCCTCAACTCGTGAACTCTAGTATTAAAGTCACACTGTGGACTTTCATCGCATTAGGTTTCAGTGTAATCAATGCCTATGCGGCTATGGATCCTAAAGATAAATTTCTCCAAGCATTGGAGGGCATTGAGCAGATCACCTATTCACTACCGATCAAGGCAAAAGCACAAATTAGTGAACTAGAAGAAGACTACATCATATTGTCACAGCCTTCCGCTCTCGTTGTACGTTACTATTTAGCCAAAGCCACTGTATATGGGCTACTAGAGGAATATGATAGAAGCTTAGAAGCGGCACAATTAGGATTAAAGCGAACAGAACACACCAACGTTGAAACGCTCACTCTCAAACTAAGAGAGATTCAAGCTTTACGGCACCAAAAAGTCGACGTGTTGCCGAAACTTGACGCACTGTTAGTTGAAGCAGGAAATGATCACAATGCACAAATCGAATCAGAAGTATTACTAGCTAAAAGTCTCTATTACCAAGAGCAAGGCGAGTTTAAAAAATCGTACGCCGCAATAATGACCTCAATTGATACAGCAAAATCCATTGATAACAAAGAGTTAATGGAGAGAATATCTCAAGGCCTAGGTCAAATACTGGTTCAGCTACAAGATTTTGATCGTTCACAGCTGTTACTTGAAAATTCCTACAGTTACTTCAAGCAACGTAAAATGTCTTATAGCCAGTTGGTTAGCTTACTCGACATCTCTAAGTTGCAAGAGTCACGTAATCAAATCACGGCGGCGATCGAAACCTATAAAACCGCACTCAAGCTGGCACAAATACTGGGTGACGGGCGACATCGCTTTCGTATTAACATTGAACTTGCACGGCTTTATCGAGATACCAACAACCGAGATCAAATGCGCTTTTTCTTGAAAAAAGCGGAGGAACTGCAGTACCGAGAAAGCCAACCAGGCTACCTTGCAACTTTTCAGCTATTACAAACACAAGATCTATTGGAACAAAAACGCTACGGTGAAGTGATTGAATTTGTAGAACCACTCATTGCGCATATCAAACAAAGATCAAATCTACTTATTCAACAGATAGAGTTGTTAAAAGTGGCAGCACAGGCTTATGCTGGGCAAAATAACTACAAACAAGCCTATGAAACTTATGATTTTTATCATTTACGATCGCTCACACTTCGCAATGTTGAACAGATAGAGAACTTACAGCGACAACAAATGTTGTTTGATCTTGAGCGTCTGCAATATGAAAATCAGGATCTAAACTGGAACAACGTACTTCAAAAGCTAGAAATTGAAAACCATCAGAAAACGTTTCATCTATTAGGTGAAATCGTCTTTTTCCTTGCTCTTGCATCAATCGGATTATTGGTCATATTTATCTGGGCCAACCGCTCTCGCATCAAAATGGGCATGCTTGCCAAAACGGACACCTTGACTGGCTTGTATAATCGACGCTACATGGAAGAACGATTTGCAAAACATCAATCCAAATCTTACCAAAATAGTAGCGAAGCGCTTATTAAACTCGCACAACGGATTTTGATGTGGCAACAGACTTGGTTCAAAGGTCAATCTTCACCTAAAAAAAACGCCGAACCATTCGACTCAGCGCAATTAGACGAACAGATCCAACATAATGAAGATGCAAAACCGATTAGCCTTATTTTGACCGATATTGATTATTTTAAAGTCATTAATGACACTTATGGTCACGCCTTCGGCGATCAAGTATTAGTGGAAATTGCGGCTATCTTTAAGTCATCGGTACGCTCTTCCGATGTTGTCGCTCGCTACGGTGGGGAAGAGTTTCTCATCTTACTACCCGACACTGACTTAAGCGTCGCTAGCGAAATTGCCGAAACCTTACGCCGAAAAATTGAAGACCACGATTTTGTAACCGAATCACGAGAATCGGTATCCGTCACTTCGAGTTTTGGCGTGTTGACCGCAACGAATATTGATTTAGACCTCCAAGCATTGTGTGAAGAAGTCGACCAACTGCTTTATGCGGCTAAAGCCAGCGGCCGAAATTGCTTAAAAACACGTTGGCTGACTTATTAGCCAAGTCCCATCATTGCTTAGTTTGGCTATATAACGATTATTTCTAAGCTAGCCCATGTAATCGCTTTAATTGACTCGAGATATTCCCTACAATCGTGTTAAATTTTCGAGCATTTTCGATACTGGAGTCCCCATGAGCAACGTGAAACATTGCAAACTTCTTATTCTTGGTTCAGGCCCGGCTGGTTATACGGCAGCCGTTTACGCAGCTCGCGCTAACCTTAATCCAGTTCTCGTTACCGGTATGCAGCAAGGTGGTCAGTTAACGACCACTACAGAAGTAGAAAACTGGCCAGGAGACGCAGAAGGCCTCACGGGCCCTGCTTTAATGGAGCGAATGAAAGAGCATGCCGAGCGCTTCGAAACCGAGATTGTGTTTGATCATATTAATGAAGTTGATTTTTCACAGCGGCCATTCCGCCTTAAAGGCGATAGTGCAGAATATAGCTGCGATGCTCTGATCATTTCAACAGGTGCATCCGCACGTTACCTAGGTTTAGATTCAGAAGAAGCCTTTAAAGGACGAGGAGTTTCCGCTTGTGCTACTTGCGATGGTTTTTTCTATCGTAACCAAAAAGTGGCCGTTGTAGGTGGCGGCAATACCGCGGTGGAAGAAGCGCTTTATCTATCTAATATTGCGGCACAAGTTCACCTCATCCACCGCCGTGATTCGTTCCGCGCAGAAAAAATTCTGATTAACCGTCTGATGGATAAAGTCGCAAGCGGCAATATAGTGCTGCACACTGACCGTACCTTAGAGGAAGTCTTAGGTGATGAGACTGGCGTGACGGGTGTTCGTATGAAACACACCCAATCAGAAACGACAGAAGATCTGGACGTGATGGGCGTCTTTATCGCGATTGGTCACAAACCGAATACCGACATGTTTGCTGGTAAGCTAGAGATGAAAGAGGGCTATATCGTGGTTAGATCTGGCCTTGATGGTAATGCAACTCAAACTAGTATTGAAGGTGTGTTTGCTGCTGGTGATGTGATGGATCACAACTATCGCCAAGCGATCACTTCGGCAGGAACAGGTTGTATGGCCGCCTTAGATGCGGAACGTTACCTAGATAGCTTGAACGATAAGTAGGCATGAACGACAAGTAAACAAAAGGTTATTTTCCAGTTTTATAACAAAACCCTACAGCCCGGTGGTATATCCATCGGGCTTTATTTTGTATACTACCGCCCTTCCGTTTACATAATAATTCTCATTAAGCCTTCGAAATGGATAAGAAAAAGCAACGTAGCTTGAATAATTGGCTCAAACAGCAAAGTAAACTGGCAAAACGCTGGTTAATGATTGCTGTTGGCCTTGGCGTATTATCAAGTGTGTTTTTGCTGGCTCAGGCCGCACTCCTCGCCTCCATTCTGCATCAACTGATTATTGAACAAGTTGATAAAGCAGAGCTCATTCCCTATTTTCTTGGTTTGGTGGTGACGATTGCCGCACGTGCCGCGTGCGCATGGGGGCGTGAAATTGCGGGTTTTCGCTGCGGAGAGCAGATCCGCATTTATATCCGTCAGTTAATACTGGATAAAGTTCGCGAGTTGGGCCCTGCTTATATTAAAGGTAAGCCTGCCGGTGCATGGGCAACATTACTGCTTGAACAAGTCGAAAACATGCAGGACTTTTTTGCGCGCTATTTACCGCAGATGTCATTATCTGTGTTGATCCCGTTTATGATTTTGATTGTGGTCTTTCCCGTCAACTGGGCGGCGGGTTTGATTTTCTTAATCACCGCACCCTTAGTTCCGCTGTTTATGGCCTTAGTCGGTATGAAAGCAGCCGATGCTAATCGTAAAAATTTCAAAGCTCTGCAGCGGTTATCTGGTCACTTTTATGATCGCCTGCAGTCGATGACTACAATACGCCTATTCAACCGCACACAAGCCGAAGCCGATCAGCTTAAAGGCGCTTCTGAAGTCTTTCGCACTCGCACAATGGATGTATTGAAAATCGCCTTTCTATCATCAGCAGTGTTAGAATTTTTCACCTCGATATCGATCGCCATCACCGCCGTTTACTTTGGTTTTAGCTTTATTGGCGAGTTGAATTTCGGCTACTACGGTACAGCCGTAACTCTATTTTCCGGCCTATTTATCTTGATCCTTGCGCCTGAGTTTTATCAACCATTACGTGATTTGGGCACCTTTTATCACGCCAAACAACAAGCTGTCGGCGCGGCTGAAAGCATTGTCGAGTTTTTGGAAACAGACATCAGCAAAGTGAAATCAGGATCTATCTCGCTCGACGGTGCACAGCAGATTGACATTGTAGCGCAAGATCTCGAAGTGTTTAGTCCAGAAGGAAAACGCTTGGTCGGCCCAATTTCATTTACGTTAGATAACCATTCAACCACTGCGCTTGTCGGGCCAAGCGGTGCAGGTAAAACCAGCTTAGTAAACGCCATTTTAGGCTTCATGCCTTACCAAGGCAGTTTGAAAATTAATGGTATTGAACTGAGCGATCTTGAGCATACCAGCTGGCGTAAGCAGATCAGTTGGGTTGGGCAAAACCCACTGTTGGTGCACGGAACCATCGTTGAGAATATCAGCCTCGGCAAGCATGACATGAGTGACGAAGCGCTTCATTCGGCTTTAGACAATGCCTATGCAGCTGAATTTGTCGACAAACATGGTTTGGATTACGCCATCACCGATCGATCCGGTGGATTATCTGTCGGACAAGCTCAGCGAATTGCACTTGCTCGCGCACTGCTACAAAACGGCAATTTTTGGCTACTTGATGAACCAACCGCCAGCTTAGATGCACGCAGCGAACAGTTAGTGATGCAAGGTTTGAACCGCCAAATTCAACACCACACCGCTTTAATCGTGACGCACCAATTAGCACCATTAAAATCGGTGCAACAGATTTTGGTGATGCAAAATGGGGCGATAATTCAAACAGGCGATTACAACACACTTAGCCAGCAAAAGGGTCTGTTTTCCGATATGTTACAAGCTAATCAAGCGCTTGATGAAGCCAATAAGGGGAACCTTGATGCGTGATCTCATCCCTTACCTTAAATTGTATAAAAAGCACTGGTTTGGTTTATCTCTCGGTATGCTGCTGGCCTTTTTAACCCTGTTTGCCTCGATTGGTCTACTGACCTTATCCGGCTGGTTTTTATCCGCAGCGGCCATTGCTGGCTTAACCATTGCTCGTGAAACATTCAACTACATGCTACCGGGCGCGTTTGTACGTGGGTTTGCCATGGGACGCACTGCAGGACGTTGGGGTGAGCGTGTTGTCAGCCATAATGCTACATTCAAGCTGCTGACGGATCTGCGTATTTTCTTCTTCCAAAAACTCGCGCCACTGATCCCAGGACGTGTGTCAAACCTCCGAGACGCTGATTTACTCAACCGTCTAGTGGCAGATATCGATGCTATGGATCACGTCTATTTACGCTTAATCAGCCCAGTAACCGTGGGTGTACTGGGCATTAGTGCGTTAACGGCATTCTTATGTTGGTTCGACCCTGCCATTGGCTTAACCCTTGGTGCAATTCTTCTGACGCTACTGCTCGTGTGGCCTGTCCTCTTTTATAAACTGGGTCAGCGTAATGGTGCCGAGCTCACCCAGCACAAGGCGGATTTGCGTATTGCAACGCTTGACTGGTTGCAAGGCTACAGTGAACTGACCCTGTTTGGTGCAGAAAACCGTTACCGTGAAGCGATTCTTAGAGCGCAGCAAAAATTGCTGGTCAATCAATTGGCTAACGCTCATTTTTCTGGCCTTGCACAAGCACTGCTCATGCTCGCTAATGGCTGGACGCTTGTGTTAGTGATCTGGCTTGCCGCCGATGGTGTGGCAGGTAATCAACCCAACCCGATGATTGCACTGGTGGCTTTTGCAACTATGGCAAGTTTTGAACTGCTGATGCCGATTGCTGGTGCATTTCAACATTTAGGACAAACACTCACTTCTGCTCGCCGCCTCAACGATATTATTCTGGCTGAGCCTGAAGTCCAATTTCCTACCGCTTCAACTCAGCACTCAGGTCAATTCGATATTGAATTTTCAGACGTAACCTTTCACTATCCTGACAGCAGCCAAGATGTGCTACGCAGTGTCAACCTCCATATTCCCGCAGGGCATCGCGTTGCGATAGTGGGGCAAACAGGCTCTGGCAAATCGACCTTAATGCAACTGCTGTCACGCTATTGGGATCCACAGCAAGGTAGCGTCTCCATTGCAGGTACCCACTTAACAGCATGGAATGAGAGCGAACTTCGCCAAACCATCAGTGTGGTTAGCCAACGTGTAGATGTACTCAATGGCACGCTGCGAGACAACCTCGCGATGGCCAATCCAGGCGCAAACGATCAACAGTTGGCTCACGCCTTAACGCAAGTCGGTTTACATACTCTATTGGATGATCTAGGTTTGGACGCATGGCTGGGTGACGGCGGCCGTCAGCTCTCTGGTGGAGAGAAACGCCGCATCGGTATCGCGCGCGCGCTGCTACACAACGGTTCAATTTTATTACTCGATGAACCCACGGAAGGCTTGGATAAACAAACAGAGCAGCAAATTCTGGCTCTGTTTCAACAGCATTTTGCGCATAAAACGGTCCTCTTTATTACTCACCGCTTGGTCGAGTTAGAAACAATGGATGCTATTTGCCTGATTGAACAAGGTGAAATCGTGGAATACGGTAGCCACCAAGCGTTATTGACCAAACAAGGCCGCTATTTCCAACTACAGCAAACCTTGTAGCCATCGTTTGTCATTTGCTCGTTATGAGACTTATCTTTTTTAGGAACACTATGCTGAATTAGGTAACTGAAGCTTGGTATGAAAAATCTTCGCCCTCTTGCTTTGAGAGTCAGTGCATGAGGGTGAAGAAGCGGCCTTGCAAAGAAGCGGCAGTCAACCAAACTCGCTAAATACGTACCTCATCAGCTTAATAAGTACTGAGCGTACTACTCATTTTATAGGTGAGATTTTTAATTAATATTCAAAGATAGATGGTTAATAAGATCTTCCACTGGCATTGGGTGTCCTAGGTAGTAGCCCTGCACTTGTTGACAGCCCATTGTCTGCAAAATTTTCAATTGGTTGGCTGTCTCTACGCCTTCTGCCACAATATTGATGTCAAAACTTTGCGCCATAGCAATAATGGCATTCACTATCGTTCTTGAACGATCATCATGTTCTACTTCAGAGACGAAACTGCGGTCAATTTTGATTTCATCCACAGTAAGATCTTTGAGCATGGCAAGTGACGTATAACCCGTGCCAAAATCATCGATGGAAAAAGTAATCCCGTTAGATTGCAGATTAGAAATAATTTCAACACTCTTTTTCATATCGGTAAGCGTTGCTGTTTCCGTAATTTCAATGCGTATGTATGAGTTCAAATTCTCATGCTGCTGAATAAATCGCGTGAGTTCATACATCTCATCAGCATTATTGAACTCAGTCGCGGAGACATTAACAGCAACGTGTTTAATTTGTGTCCCCAATATTCCTGAACGCCCCAGCTCCTGTGATACTTTTCCAACCACAAATTTGGAGATAGCGCCCGTCAAGCCATTGTCCTCGGCTAATGGGATAAAAACATCAGGCGGGATAGCGCCTTTAACAGGATGGTTCCAACGAATCAGTACTTCGACACCGTTGACTGTTAATGTTTTTAGGTCATATTTAGGTTGATATACAACCGTTAAGCTATCGTCGTCGATCGCTAAGCGCAGGTCGAGGACCATTTGCCGGCGCTGCATCGCTTTTTCTGTTAATGTTTTGTCATGATACTGAATGGCATTCTTTTGTTTCTTTGCAACATTAAGAGCCTCAGTCGCGGAAACCATCAGTTCTCTAGCACTGATACCATCGGCTGGGTAAATGGCAACACCTATACAGCAAGTTGTTTCAATATTGTGTTGCTTGGCCCGATGGGTATACAGACGTTGGACGCTCCGAACATGAGAATCCATATCTACAGCGTCACTCAACTTTACAAAACTGGCAAACTGATCGGCATGTAAGCGCGATACTAATGAGCCGGGCAAAGCCATTTCGTTAATATCGTGAGCTAAATCCTGCAAAAATGCATCTGCACGCTCAAACCCCAGAGTTTCGTTGATACTTTTAAAATCGTCGACATCAAGGTAACAAAGAATAAATCGCTCATTAGACTTTAATTTTTTGATCGTGATATTGAGAGTACGCACAAACATACTAAGGCTGTGCAGCCCAGTGAGGCTGTCCATATCATTGGCCTTTTCTAGTAAGCGATTCCCTCTAAGCACCAACATGAGCAAAAGTAAGGCGGTAATAATGACAAACATCAACCCCTTATAGGTTTGAGCGAGAGCGCGCAACTGGGCGTTATCTAGCAATAATTCGACTGTCATATCCGAGAATAATATCCAGAGCACGGCAAATGTTGCGTAGATAAGTGCCACTTTAACGGCTGAGATGCCTGCTCTATCCATGTTTAACTGACTCCAAATGTACCCGCTTATGATCGTAACATTGTAGCATCACTAAAATTTAGTCAACCATACCATACATGCCACATGTAGCCTGTTTCTTCACTCTACTCACTTAAATACCAGAAAATATGAACATAGGGATGTCAATCATGCACAAGTGCTCAATACCAACTCTATTGTTTTAATTTTTATTTTATTATCAATACCTTAAACGAAAAAATCCCGAGCTAAGCTCGGGATTTTAATATCAATTAACAGGCAACGAGAAAGTTTCGCTTATCGACGTGGCGCTTTCGCTTTACCAGTTTGAGGCCGACCAGTGCCGCGGCTACCATCGGCACCACTGTTACGGGT
Organism: Vibrio sp. V12_P9A6T4; assembly: GCF_963874835.1. Classification (NCBI taxonomy): domain Bacteria; kingdom Pseudomonadati; phylum Pseudomonadota; class Gammaproteobacteria; order Vibrionales; family Vibrionaceae; genus Vibrio; species Vibrio sp. V12_P9A6T4. The sequence goes on from NZ_CAWNJO010000115.1 coordinate 61,849, forward strand.
ACTTGAAGCAGGCTTGCGACGGCCAGTCGTTGTGCCATTGGTTGTCGTACCGTTAGTTTTTTTACCATTCGTCGTTGTACCATTGGTCGTACGACTTTTAGGCTTGCCAGTCGTCGTTACGCGCTCTTCATGGCGCTTAACGGCACGGCGAATTTTTTGGCTACGCGCACGCTCACGAGTACGTGAAGTGTTGTCTTTGCTCAAATCTAGCATCGTCTCTTTTTCAGGACGCAGTTCAACCAATTCACGTAAATAGTTTACATCTTTAAGATCCAGTTCCATCCAACCGCCGCGTGGCAGTTTTTTGTCCAAATAGATCTCGCCATAACGAACGCGTTTCAAACGGCTCACTGTGGTATCTTGAGATTCCCAAAGACGACGAACTTCACGGTTACGGCCTTCGTTAATCGCGACGTAGAAAGTATGGTTCATACCTTCACCACCAGCGTAAACAATATCTTCAAAGCGTGCCAAGCCATCTTCTAGCTCAACCCCTTTAACGAGGTTACGCACTTTCTGTTCGTTCACTTCGCCAAAAACACGCACTAAATATTCGCGTTCTACTTGACGGCTTGGGTGCATAAGGCGATTAGCCAATTCACCATCGGTAGTAAAGAGAAGTAAGCCTGAGGTGTTGGCATCTAAGCGGCCAACTGAAATCCAACGCGAACCACGAATTTTAGGTAGACGATCAAATACCGTCCGACGGCCTTCTGGATCATGACGGGTACAAAGCTCACCTTCCGGTTTGTAGTAAGCAAGCACTCGGCAAATAACCTCTTCTGGTGCTTTAACGGAAACAGCATGCCCATCAATACGCACAACCGCGTTATCATCTTCTAGACGCTCGCCCAACATAGCTACCTTGCCATTAACACTGACACGTCCTGCTCTAATCAAAGCTTCTAACTCACGACGAGAACCATGACCAGCTCGTGCTAAAACTTTTTGTAACTTTTCGCTCATTTATCTACCTATGTGTCGTCTTCACAGACGTCGAATGAAAAAATGCGACCCCAAAATCGCGGCCGCATAGTATCTCAAATTCTACGCCAAAAAGCACTCGTTTTGATGGCCTACTCAAAAGCTATTCAAAAGGTGTTGGATCGCCCGCTCCCACGCGAGCAACCACCATCTCATCTTCACTGAAATCAATCACTGTCGTCGGCTGTTCACCTAAATAACCCCCGTTTAAAATGACATCCACGGCGTGCTCAAGACGATCCCGAATCTCTTCTGGATCCGATTCTGTATGGGTGTTGCCGGGCAAAATAAGTGAGGTGGACATTAGTGGTTCACCTAACGCTTCAAGTAAATCAAGTGCAATACGGTTATTAGGCACGCGGATACCGATCGTCTTACGCTTCGCATTCATCAACCGACGTGGCACTTCTTTGGTCCCTTTGAAAATAAACGTATAAGGGCCAGGTGTATTATTCTTGAGCAAGCGAAAAGCGGTATTATCCACACGCGCATAAAAAGAGAGCTCTGACAAATCACGGCACAGCAAGGTAAAATTATGCTTATCATCAAGGCGTCGAATTTGGCAAATACGCTCTAATGCTTGTTTATTTTCTAGTTGGCAGCCTAGTGCATAACCAGAATCCGTTGGGTACACAACAACTCCGCCATTGCGGATAATGGCAACCGCTTGAGTAATCAAGCGAGTCTGCGGGTTTTCTGGATGAACGTAAAAAAACTGGCTCATTGTAATTCCTCATTATTGAGTCTATCTACGGGGCTTAAACCCCAATCTTTCCAGACAGGATCGACGCCAGAAGGCAACCAAAGATTTCGCCCCAGTTCCATCCAAGGTGAGGGGTAATGAAAGTCACTGCCTTGAGAAGCTAATAGATTGTATTGTATGGCATAATCGGCTAAATTACGTCTTTCTTGTGGCGCTTGTTGTGGCTGTGCCACTTCCATAGCGTCACCACCCGCTTCTACAAACGCCGTTATTAAGCGCTTGAGCCACTTGGTCGTCAAGTCATATCGTCCAGGATGCGCTAATACCGCTTGGCCACCAGCGGCGTGTATTGCTTCAACGGCATCGGTCATCGAGCACCAACTTGGTGGTACATACCCGGGATTATCGCGGGTGAGAAACTTTTTGAACACCTGCTGCATGTTCTTCGCAAAACCCTGTTCAACCAGCCATTTTGCGAAATGCGCACGAGTAATCGGTGCTTCTCCGGCGATGGCTTGCACCTCTTCTAACACCCCTTCACGTGTCACTTTTTGCAATCGTTGTGCAATCAATTGTGCGCGCTGCACACGATGTGCCTTTTGCTGCTCAATTAACTGCTGCAGAGCTTGAGCGTTTGAGTCGATGTTGAGCCCAACAATATGAATATCTTTATTTTGCCAAACCGTGGAAATCTCGATGCCATCGATCAAGGTGATGGGTAATTGTTGCTGATTAATATAGTCATGAGCAATAGTTAATGCATCAGTCGTATCGTGATCAGTGATCGCCAATACCTCAATATCAAAGCTTAGCGCCCTATCGATTAACGCTTGCGGCGATAACCTGCCATCTGAAGAAGTGGTGTGGCTATGTAGATCAATTCTCATAATTTTATTTTGGCCATCTTTTAGGCTTGACTTTTTACTCTCGCACTAGTTAACTAGTACACAAATGCAAGGCACGTATTTGAGGTTGACCATGTTACAAGAATTTAACCAAAACCATAATCACAATTTAAGCGCAGCTTCATCTGAGCTCAATTGGTGGCACACTTGGACAAGTTCTTGGTGGGCAACCGTGTACTTTTAAAATAGAACACGAATTCACAAAGCCCGCCTCAATGAGCGGGCTTTTTATTTTGTCGAATAGCTCACATTACATTGCGCAATAAAACAGCGAACCCCCAAAGTGATGATTGGGTCTCTAAGAGGATTATGCGAGTATGGACGACAGGAACATTAAAATTCATCAAGGAGGTCTTGTGAATAAGACCATTGAAATTAAAAGCTTAGGCCAAATTGACGTAATCAATATGTCCGTGCCTTATACCCAAGATCCAACACGTCTATTTCATACGCTATGTGAGTCAAAAACAGATTGTTTGCTATTAGAATCCGCCGAGATCGACTCAAAACAGGATCTCAAAAGTCTATTATTGGTTGATGCTGCCGTGCGCATCACTTGCTTTGGTCACGTTGTCACTTTTCACGCATTGACAGACAATGGTCAACAGCTCATCGAACATCTACAGCGTAATATTAAAACGGATATTGAACATCAGTTACAACAAAATACCTTAACACTTCAATTTCAAGCACCATGTGACACGCTAGACGAAGATTCTCGCCTACGCGAAGCCTCTTCTTTTGATGCACTACGTCTCGTGCAGCACAGTTTCGATCTTCGTCATCACGATAAACATGCCCTCTTTCTAGGCGGTTTATTTGCCTACGATTTGGTGGCCAACTTCGAACCGCTAGGAAATGCCGATACGACTAATCAATGTCCAGACTACGTTTTTTATATCGCAGAAACCTTGTTGGTGATTGACCATAAAACTGAGCATTGTCAGTTGCAAGCCAGTGTTTTTAACCCCACGCCAACAATGCGTGAAACATTAATTACTCGTTTACAAGAGATCGCGCAGCAATGTGCCGCACCCAAATTACTACCGCAAGCCAAAACCGTAGCTAACGTAAGCGTGACAACGAATATTTCTGACCAAGAGTTTTGCAAGACCGTTCAAGCGTTAAAAGAATTTGTCGTGAAAGGCGATGTTTTTCAGGTGGTCCCTTCTCGCCGATTTACTCTGCCTTGCCCTTCACCACTTGCTGCTTATAAAAAACTGAAAGAGAGCAATCCAAGCCCTTATATGTTTTATATGCAAGACGAACGCTTTACTCTGTTTGGCGCTTCTCCTGAAAGCGCATTGAAATACGCCACCGAAACCAACCAAATTGAGATTTACCCTATCGCAGGGACTCGCCGCCGTGGTAAACGCACCGATGGTTCAATTGATTTTGATTTAGATAGCCGCATTGAACTTGAGCTACGTTGCGACAAAAAAGAGAACGCTGAACACATGATGTTGGTCGACCTTGCGCGCAACGATGTCGCACGTATTGCACAAGCAGGAACGCGCCACGTCGCTGATTTATTGAAAGTGGATCGCTACAGTCACGTTATGCATTTGGTTTCTCGCGTGGTGGGTCAACTCCGAAGCGATCTCGATGCACTGCACGCTTACCAAGCCTGCATGAATATGGGCACACTCACTGGTGCGCCGAAAATTCGCGCCATGCAGCTTATCCGTAACGTGGAAAAAGCCCGCCGTGGCAGTTACGGTGGCGCGGTTGGCTACCTTACTGGGGAAGGCGATTTAGATACTTGCATCGTGATCCGCTCGGCTTATGTCGAACAGGGTATTGCGCAAGTTCAAGCGGGCGCTGGAGTCGTTTATGATTCAGACCCTCAATCGGAAGCCGACGAGACACGTGGTAAAGCACAAGCCGTGATCTCTGCAATTCAAGCCGCGCATCAGGAGTAGCAGACATGGCCAACATTATTTTTATCGATAACTTTGATTCCTTTACCTACAACCTTGTTGATCAATTCCGCTCACTCGGCCATACGGTGACGGTTTATCGCAACAACATCGCCGCACAGAGCATTGAACAAGCGGTCTTTCAATTGAATGAACCGCTGCTGCTGCTCTCCCCCGGACCGGGCGCGCCCGCAGACGCGGGATGCATACCACAATTAATCCAACGCCTTAAGGGCAAAGTGCCGATCATTGGCATCTGTTTAGGTCACCAAGCGATTGTTGAAGCTTACGGCGGCACCGTCGCGGGTGCTGGCGAAATTATCCATGGCAAAATCTCGATGATGGAGCACCAAGATCACCGTATTTACCAACAGCTACCGTCACCACTAGCCATTGCTCGTTATCATTCCCTAGTGGCTACTGAAGTTCCGGATAGTTTAACCATCACGGCTGAGGTTGATGGGCTCGTGATGTCCGTGGTGCAAGAGCAAGATAAAGTGTGCGGCTTTCAATTTCATCCAGAGTCCATCATGACTACTCATGGCGCAGCATTGCTTGCCAATGCGATCGATTGGGCTTTAGAAAAAGCACCCACTAACGGATTTATAGGGATATTTTATGGAAAACATCATTAATAAACTTTACGTGCAGCAGTCGCTCTCGCAAGCAGAAAGCCAGCAACTGTTTGATGTCATCATCCGTGGTGAACTCGACTCTATTTTGATGGCGGCGGTATTGACGGCACTGAAAATCAAAGGTGAAACACCCGATGAAATTGCTGGCGCAGCCAAAGCATTATTGGCTAACGCGGCCCCGTTTCCAAGGCCAGACTATGATTTTGCAGACATAGTCGGTACTGGTGGTGATGGCTCAAATACTTTTAATATTTCAACCACCGCAGCATTTGTTGCTGCTGCCTGTGGCGTAAAAATTGCCAAACATGGTAATCGTGGAGTATCGAGCAAATCAGGCTCTTCTGATCTACTGGATTCATTTGGTATTAACCTTGCGATGAGCGCTGAAAATACTCGCCAAGCCATCGATGATTTGGGCGTCGCTTTCCTATTTGCGCCGCAATATCATGGTGGCGTGCGTCATGCGATGCCCGTGCGCCAAACCATGAAAACGCGCACTATCTTCAATATATTAGGACCGCTGATTAACCCTGCTCGCCCCAACATTGAACTGATGGGTGTTTACAGTAAAGAACTGGTTCTGCCTATTGCCCAAACCATGTTACAAATGGGACTGAAACGTGCAGCGGTCGTTCATGGCAGTGGTTTAGATGAAGTGGCGATTCATGGTGAAACCTTAGTGGCTGAAATTCGTGATGGACACATCATCGAATACACCTTAACACCTAAAGATTTTGGTGTTGAAAGCTACCCACTCGAAGCCATTCAAGGTGGTGAGCCTGCGGAGAATCGCGCCATTATCACCAACCTGCTGACTGGGAAAGGCACGCCAGCGCAACTGGCTGCCGTCGCTGTCAATGTGGCGCTGCTGCTGCGTCTTTTTGGCCAAGAAGATCTCAAAGCCAATACACAACAGGCCATTAGTGTAATGAACTCGGGCAAAGCCTATCAGCTTGTCCAACAACTGGCACAAAGAGGTTAAGCCCCATGCCTGAGCAACTTTCTGACCACATTTCAACCCAGCATACTCAAATGGCTGAAGTGTTGGCCAAAATCGTCAATGACAAATATGAATGGGTCGAGCAGCGTAAAACGCAGCAACCATTGGGCAGCTTCGAACACTTATTAACCGCATCGGATCGCTCGTTTTATGATGCGTTAAATACGGGTAAAACCGCTTTTATTTTGGAGTGTAAAAAAGCCTCACCTTCCAAAGGGCTCATTCGCCAAGATTTTGATTTGGATTATATCGCTTCGGTTTACCATCAATATGCAGACGCCATTTCAGTTTTGACTGATGAAAAATATTTCCAAGGCAACCTCGAATTTCTGCCACGCGTTCGCGCGCAAGTAAGCCAACCTGTGATTTGCAAAGACTTCATGGTTGATGTTTATCAGGTTTATTTGGCTCGTCACTACAGTGCAGATGCCATTTTATTGATGCTGTCCGTCCTTGATGATCAACACTATCAAACGCTAGCCAATGTGGCTCACCAATTGGGTATGGGTATTTTAACCGAAGTGAGCAATGAGGAAGAGCTGCACCGGGCAGTCGCCTTGCAAGCAAAAGTTATTGGCATTAATAACCGCAACTTGCGCGATCTCTCAACCGATCTAAATCGCACTAAACAGCTGGCACCTTTACTCCCAGAAGGAACCATGATCATCTCGGAGTCTGGTATTTATACTCACCAACAAGTGCGTGAACTTTCGCAATACGCCAATGGATTTTTAATCGGCAGCTCGTTAATGGCCGAAGAAAATTTAGAGCTAGCGGTACGTAAAGTGACGCTCGGCGAAAACAAAGTGTGCGGCTTAACTCATGCTGACGATGCGGCCAAAGCCTATCAAGCTGGAGCCGTGTTTGGTGGCTTAATTTTTGTGCCGCAATCCAAACGCTATGTCGACTTGGACAATGCACGTTTGACGATGAGCGGCGCACCGCTGCGCTACGTGGGCGTGTTTCAAAATCACACCATTGAAGCCATTACGCAGATTGCTACGACGTTAAAACTCTTTGCGGTGCAACTGCATGGCGAAGAAGATCAAGCCTATGTTGACCAATTGAGAGCTCACTTACCTAGCCAGATTGAAATCTGGAAAGCTTATGGCGTGAGCGACTGCCTACCGACCAAGCTTGAGCGCCACATTGACCGTCACTTATTCGATGCAAAAGTAGGAACGCAATCTGGCGGCACTGGCCAACGTTTTGACTGGCAATTACTAACCGAGGTAAACGATGTCATGTTGGCGGGTGGCTTATCCCCTGAAAATGCTCAGCAAGCAGCAAACATCGGTTGTTTAGGGCTCGATCTCAATTCAGGTGTTGAGAGCGAACCGGGGAAAAAAGACTTACACAAGCTAACCCTAGCGTTCGACGCTATTCGGCAGTACTAACACTAAATCGATTCCCATTGACTTGAAAAGCGAGTGACTCCCAGCCGCAAGGTCAAGTAGCAAGGGATAACAACAGATTCATTACCGCTGAATCACTCAGCAGTAACACAGAGACTAAGGATACGAATCATGGCAAAACTCGATGCCTATTTTGGCGAATACGGTGGTCAATACGTGCCACAAATTTTGGTACCAGCGCTTGACCAATTGGAACAAGCTTTTATTGATGCGCAGGAAGATCCTGAATTTCGCTCTGAATTCATGATGTTACTACAAGAGTATGCAGGTCGACCAACGGCGCTAACTTTGACGCGAAACCTCACGAAAGGCACAAAAACCAAATTGTACTTAAAACGTGAAGACTTATTGCATGGCGGCGCACACAAGACCAACCAAGTACTTGGTCAGGCACTGCTTGCCAAACGTATGGGTAAACATGAAATTATTGCCGAAACAGGCGCAGGGCAACATGGTGTTGCAACGGCGTTGGCCTGCGCACTACTGGGGCTAAAATGTCGCGTTTATATGGGTGCAAAAGATGTTGAACGCCAAAGCCCCAACGTGTTTCGTATGAAGCTAATGGGCGCAGAAGTGATCCCCGTTCATTCAGGGTCAGCAACACTTAAAGATGCGTGCAATGAAGCGCTACGTGACTGGTCTGCCACCTATGAAACCACCCACTATTTATTAGGTACAGCAGCGGGGCCTCACCCATTTCCAACCATAGTCCGTGAATTTCAACGCATGATTGGCGAAGAAACGAAACTGCAAATTTTGGCTCGCGAAGGTCGTTTACCAGATGCGGTGCTTGCTTGTGTCGGCGGCGGTTCGAACGCGATTGGCATGTTTGCTGACTTTATTGAAGAAAAGAATGTCCGTTTGATTGGCATTGAACCAGCAGGAAAAGGCATTCATACCCACCTGCATGGCGCGCCATTGAAGCACGGCAAGACAGGCATTTTCTTCGGCATGAAATCACCTTTGATGCAAGATGAAAACGGGCAAGTGGAAGAGTCTTACTCGGTGTCCGCTGGGCTTGACTTCCCTTCTGTTGGCCCTCAGCACGCTCATCTTTATGCGACAGGCCGCGCTGAGTACGAAAGCATTACCGATGACGAAGCACTCGATGCTTTCCAATCGATCGCACGTAACGAAGGTATTATTCCCGCGCTGGAATCATCACATGCGGTTGCTTACGCCGTGAAGATGGCGTATGCCGAGCCAGAAAAAGAGCAGTTATTGGTCGTGAATCTATCCGGTCGCGGCGATAAAGATATTTTCACCGTCCATAAACTATTAGAAGAGAAAGGAGCGCTGTAATGGATCGCTATCAAACCCTATTTCAGCGTTTAGCTGACAACAATCAAGGTGCGTTTGTTCCATTTGTGACCATCGGGGACCCAGATCCAGAGCAATCACTGCGCATCATGCAAACGCTAGTGGAAGCAGGAGCAGACGCATTAGAACTCGGTATCCCTTTCTCTGATCCGCTCGCTGATGGCCCAACCATCCAAGGGGCGAATATTCGTGCACTGGATGCAGGGACGACTCCAGATATCTGCTTTGAGTTGATAACCAAAATTCGCGCGCAATATCCCGACCTGCCTATCGGACTACTCATGTATGCCAACCTCGTTTATTCACGCGGCATCGAGAACTTCTACCAACGCTGTAAAAATGCAGGCGTGGATTCAGTATTGATCGCCGATGTTCCGACTAATGAAAGCCGTGAATTTGTCGCGGCGGCAGACAAATACGGGATTCAACCCATTTTCATCGCACCACCCACCGCCAGTGATGAGACCCTAGCCGCGGTCGCCAAACTTGGCCGTGGCTATACTTATCTACTGTCTCGATCCGGTGTGACAGGAGCAGAAACAAAAGCCAATATGCCAGTACATGCCTTGTTGGAAAGACTGAACCAATTTGATGCCCCACCCGCATTGCTTGGGTTTGGCATATCAGAACCTGAGCAAGTCAAACAGGCCATCACCGCCGGTGCTGCTGGCGCAATATCGGGATCCGCAGTAGTGAAAATTATTGAACAACGACTTAATCAGCCAGATGAAATGTTAACGACTCTCAGCCATTTCGTTTCCAGCATGAAAGCAGCGACGTTGAAATAAATTGGTTTACAGCAAAAACCAACCTGATCGATTTCTGAGTCAAACCAAGAAATCGATCTTTTTTTTAACATTTACGCCTCGCCAAATTCATTCACAAAACACAAACCAACCACTCATTAAATTGACAAAACAAATAGCAAACGTTTTCTTTTTGAAAAAACCACGTTTCATGTCAATGAACTATCAATAATCTTGTCAATTTACCTTGTTACCATATTGCTAAATGTAAAATATCCGTGTAAAAAGCTAGTCGAAATATTTATCCACCGATTGATATTTATGTAGTGGGTAACACTAGGAATTTACAATTAATTAGCACAGAGGTTATGGAAGTGTTAAACAAAAAGAGTTTGTTAAGCAACATTGGCGTGCAAGTCGTCATTGCAATGATCATTGGTACTGCCGTTGGTGCCATGATGGGACACGATGCGGCCATCTTTTCGCCACTGGGTGTCATTTTTATCAACTTAATTAAGATGCTGGTGATCCCACTGGTGGCCGTTGCGCTTATTTCCGGTGCTGCGGGCCTTGGTAATAGCCACGCGGCGGGTAAAGTCGGTTTTGTCACACTCAGCTTTTTTGCGGTCACTTCCGCACTCGCCGTGACGCTGGCACTGGTAATGGGCGAAGTCTTCCAACCGGGTATCGGCGTCGATATTTCGGGCGTTGAAGGTATGTTTTCTGCCGAATACGCAGCAAAAGGTGAACTACCTACTTTTTGGGCAACCATTACGGGTATGATCCCAACCAACGTTTTCCAGTCACTGAATAATGCCAACATTCTGCAAATCCTTGTGTTTTGCTTGTTCTTTGGCATTGCCATTTCTAAACAGAGCAAAGAAAAACGTGACCCGATCATTAATGGCGTAAACACTATTGTTGATGCCATGGTGTGGATGATCAACAAAGTGATGATTATCGCACCTATCGGTGTATTCGGTTTGATGGCTGAAGCCGTCGGCACGTTTGGTTTTGGTGCACTGATGGTGGTATTTAAGCTGTTTGTCGTTTATGTCGCGGCTATTTTAATTTTCGGCTTTATTGCTTACCCGCTGATGATTCAGCTCTTAACCAAGACGTCGGCTAAGAAATTTATCCTTGCGATGAAAAAGCCTCAAGCCGTAGCCCTTTCAACCGCGTCATCAATGGCGACACTCCCTGTCACTATGGATACCGTAGAACACGACCTTGGCGTACGCAACTCAACTGCCGCCTTTGTTCTGCCGTTAGGTGCTACCATCAACATGTCTGGCAACGCCATCTATTATGGTTTAGTTGCAATTTTCTTCGCCCAGCTATTCAATATTGATCTCTCGATGGGCGCTTACATTGCCATCATCGTAACAGCGACACTGGGCGCCGTCGGTCAGGCAGGTGTTCCTGGTCCTTCTTTCCTTGTAGTAGCCGTTTTGCTAGCGGCTGGAATTCCAATTGAAGGTTTACCACTACTCTTCGCCCTAGACCGTATCTTCGACATGATCCGTACCGCGCTCAACATCACAGGGGATGCCGCGTGTGCCGTTATTGTTGATGCTTTGATTGAAGAAGAAGCCACTGAGGCCTCATTGAAGCAGCAAAAAGCCTAACTCATCACAGAGCATCATTGATCCAATACAAGCCGCATCCTATGCGGCTTTCTTTTTGCATCGCAATTTGCAAAAAAAACAGTTCTCATACTAAAGTTAATCATTAAAGCGCCCTATGACTGACGATAAAGTTGGCATTGCGATTGCTATAATAAACGACACCTCTTTCGTGCCACATAGCAGCGGCAAACTTTTGGCGTCAGCACGAATCGACTTGGAGTATGAGTAATGGATATTGATCGTGATACTTATTATGGTTTGATTCACCACGGGATCCGAGAATTGGTTATCGATCGGATTGGCCATTTCAGTGAATTTGAATACCACCAATATCTAGGCTTAATTACTGGCAAAGATTCCTGTTTTTCAATGACAGATGAAGAATTGCAGATAGCCGTCGCCAATTTAAAAAGTGAAGGCTATTTAGAAGACATGAAACGAGCAATACCACAACTTGAAACCAGCGGCTGGGAACGCTGATCCATTTCTAGTTAATTTGTTTCGAATTGTCTCTTTCTATTTAGCTCTGACACGGTTTTGGTTAGACTGTGCGCAACGTTTAAATCGGAAGCATGAACACGAATGAAACAACTTATTGATTTTATACCACTCATCATCTTTTTTGCCCTTTTCAAGATGTACGACATCTATGTCGCCACAGGGGCACTTATCGTGGCCAGTGCGGTACAGATTGCCCTGACCTACGCACTGTATAAGAAAGTTGAAAAAATGCAGATCATCACGTTTTTGATGGTGACTATCTTCGGTGGTATGACAATTTTCTTTCACGATGACAATTTCATTAAATGGAAAGTCACCATTGTTTACGTTGTTTTTGCCTTGGGCTTGACCATCAGCCACATCATGGGCAAATCAGCCATTAAAGGAATGCTTGGCAAAGAGCTAACCTTACCTGAACACGTATGGGCAAAAATCAACTGGGCGTGGGTTTTCTTTTTCAGCGTTTGCGCTGTACTAAACATCTACATTGCATATCAACTGCCATTGGATGTTTGGGTCAACTTCAAAGTATTTGGCTTATTAGCCGCAACTTTTGTTTATACCTTATTAACAGGCGTTTTTATCTACAAACACCTGCCAAAAGAGAAGCAAGTTTCCGAGAGCAAGCCCTCCTCGCACGAGCACTGATTGCACTAACCTTCTCGCTAGGACTCATTCAGAGGACTCTTTGAGTGCAAAACAGGCTGTCTTTGGTATAATCCGTCCCTATTTTTCAGCGACCACTTTGGTCGCTGTTTTGTTGTTGTGGATGTCGAAAAATGAATCAGGAAAATAGTGCCCCAAGAGGCCAATTATTGCTACGCACCTTAGCCATGCCAGCAGATACTAACGCCAACGGTGATATTTTCGGCGGTTGGATCATGTCTCAACTCGACTTGGCTGGCGCAATTTTAGCCAAAGAGATCTCATTTGGCCGCGTTGTCACTGTGTCTGTTTCTAGCATTACGTTTAAAAAACCCGTCAAGGTAGGTGATGTGGTGTGTTGTTATGGTGAATGCACCAAAATTGGCCGCACTTCAATGTCAGTCAATCTTGAAGTATGGGTAAAACCCATCAAATACGACAGCGTGGGAGATCGTTTCCAAGTATGTGAAGCAACCTTCAATTATGTCGCCATTGATACCGATGGCCGCCCTCGACCGATTAAGCCTAGCAACTGATCACAGAAATTCAGTTTGGTTGCTTTCAATACGCGCCAGTTTCAGTACAGTAAGGCCTCGACTTCATTATCAAACAATAAGGATATCAATATGTGGTACGTTATTTTCTCTCAAGACGTAGAAAACTCGTTGGAAAAACGCATGAGTGTCCGGCCACAACATTTAGAGCGCTTACAAACCTTGCAAGATGAAGGTCGTCTATTAACCGCAGGGCCAATGCCAGCAATTGATTCGGAGAATCCAGCAGAAGCTGGGTTTACGGGGTCAACAGTCATCGCTGAGTTTGATTCGTTAAGACAAGCTCAAGCATGGGCGGATGCCGATCCTTATGTTGCTGCCGGTGTGTATCAACATGTTATCGTTAAACCCTTCAAGAAAGTGTTTTAAGATGAAAGTCATTCTCTGTGCTCTGTTTACAACGCTGGTACTGGTGGGTTGTAGCTCGAATGGTGATCAGCAAAAATATTTGGAAGCCGTAGCCAGTAATCGCGCGAATGTGATTAGCGCTGAGTTACCCTTAGAATTTGGGCCTTTGTCCGTGATGCGTGCCAGTGCTAAAGGCAGTACGGTGGAAATTATGATGATTTACAATGAGGGTCAAAAAGGAGCAAAGCCGATTGATCAAGTGTTGAAAACCAGCATCAATACCTACTGCTCGGATTCAACCACACGCGCTAACCTCGACCTCGGCTTAACTTATCGAATTAAAATGCGCAATACGCGGGGCCAACTTGTTGTGGACCAATTCATTAGTAAAGCAACTTGTTCGGCACAATAGTCCTCCCCTTATTAGTGATGACCACCACTTTATTCGTAAAAAACAGAGGCTTCATTTGAGGCCTCTGTCAAGATTAATGTAGCTTAACTTTGCTGGGGTTTAAGCTCTTTGCGCAGCGCTTTAGCTGCTGACACTAAGTTGGTCAGTGCTGCCTCAACTTCATTCCAATTGCGCGTTTTTAAGCCGCAATCAGGGTTAACCCATAATCTCTCGGCTGGAATTTTTTCCGCCGCTTTACGCAACAAACCTTCAATCCACTCTTGAGAGGGAATGTTTGGCGAGTGAATATCGTACACACCTGGGCCAATTTCATTCGGGTAGTTAAACTCTTCAAACGCTTTGAGCAGTTCCATATTCGAACGAGAAGTTTCAATCGTAATCACATCAGCATCCAGTGCCGCTACCGAATCAATGATTTCATTAAATTCGCTATAACACATGTGAGTGTGGATCTGCGTTTCGGGTTTTGCACTCGCCGCCGCAATTTTAAATGCCTCAACTGCCCACGCCAGATATGCTTGATGGTCACGCTTCTTCAATGGCAATCCTTCACGAATCGCAGGTTCATCAATTTGGATGATGTTAATGCCCGCTTGCTGCAGGTCTGCCACTTCATCACGCAAAGCGAAAGCCAATTGCTGTGTGATGGTTTGACGAGAAATATCTTCACGAGGAAACGTCCAGCATAAAATCGTTACAGGCCCAGTCAACATTCCTTTCATTTGCTTCGCAGTCAATGATTGAGCATAAGTAGACCACTCCACCGTAATCGGTTTTTCACGTTCAATATCGGCCACCACGATAGCCGGTTTTACGCAGCGTGAGCCGTAACTTTGCACCCAGCCAAATTGTGTAGTCTGGAAACCGGCTAAGTTTTCGGCAAAGTACTCCACCATGTCGTTACGCTCAGCTTCACCGTGCACTAACACATCGAGATCAAGTGCCTCTTGACGTTTTACTGCATCGGCAATGTGCCCTTTCAATGCATTGATATAATCAGCGTGTGCCAGTTTACCTTGACGGTAAGCACTGCGCTGATGACGGATCTCACTCGTTTGAGGGAATGAGCCTATGGTTGTCGTTGGCAAAAATGGCAACCCTAACACTTCAGCTTGGTGATGAGCGCGCTCTGAATAAGGTGCACTGCGCTCAGAGAGTGCCGCCGTTATGCTGTTGACTCTCGCCTGTACATGCGGTTTATTAACGTGAGTTGCCGTTTTACGTGCAAGTATCGGTTGGCTATAAGTTTCACAGGCCAGAATCGCCGCGTCATCACCGTCCAGTGCCTTACCAAGTAAAGCAACTTCTGTCACTTTTTGTTTGGCAAATGCAAACCAACTTTGTACTTCATCACTGAGCTGCTGCTCAAGATCTAAATCGACCGGGCTATGCAAGAGTGAACACGAACTCGCAATCCACAGACGATCCCCAAGTTGCTGCTTCACTGGCTGTAAACGAGCCAATAACGTCGCAAGATCGGCGCGCCACACATTGCGTCCATTGACCACACCTGCCGAAAGTACCCAATTTTTTGGCAATTTCTCTAGTACCGCGTTCAATTGATCGGCAGAAGCGGAGAGATCGATGTGCAATCCATTTACTGGTAGCTCAATGATTTTATCGAGCGTATCAAGCACTGAATCAAAATAAGTAGTCAGTAACAGTTTTACATCACCAGCGATCACTTGATAAGCCAACTTAAATGCATCTTGCCACTTTGGTTCTAGCTCTAACGCTAAAATAGGCTCATCGATTTGTACCCATTCCACTCCTTGTTTAGCAAGCTTAGCTAAAATTGCTTGATAAGCGGTCAATAAACGAGGCAGTAAGGTCAGGCGATCAAATCCCTCTTCGACCTCTTTACCCAAGTAGAGGTAGCTCAGCGGGCCAAGCAGTACAGGCTTAACTTGGTGGCCTGCTTTCGACGCTTCATTGACTTCCTCAAACAGTTGAGGCCAGCTGACTTCGAACGTATCGTCTTGGCTGAACTCCGGCACAAGGTAGTGATAATTGGTATTAAACCATTTAGTCATATCAGAAGCTGCACTTCCGCTACAGCCGCAACCCGCTTGTGATTGACCACGTCCAACGCGAAAGAGTGTATCTAAATCAGGAAAGCCGTTTTTATGACGTTTAGGAACGTGTCCAAGGAGCAATGTGGTTGTGAGTACGTGATCATACCAAGCGAAATCGCCTACGGTTGAAAAACTCAGACCCGCTTGTTGCTGCTCAGCCCAGTTTTTCTGACGAATGTCATGCCCCACTTGCAATAACTGCGCTTGATCGCTTTCGCCACGCCAATATTTTTCTAACGCAAATTTCAGTTCGCGTTTTTCACCAATGCGTGGATAACCTAAGATGTGAGTCGTCGTTGCCATGTCCCTAGTCCTTTTGCTGTTGATCGTGTCTGATTCTTTATCGCATGAGATAAAGATGTCTGGATGGCTAGACTATCCATCTAAACTGACCCACAGACAAGGTGCAATTATTCAACTTGTTTATTAAAAAAATTCATGTTGATTGCAGAGAGCTTTAATTGACATCAAGACAAATA
This sequence comes from Vibrio sp. V12_P9A6T4, assembly GCF_963874835.1. Lineage (NCBI taxonomy): Bacteria > Pseudomonadati > Pseudomonadota > Gammaproteobacteria > Vibrionales > Vibrionaceae > Vibrio > Vibrio sp. V12_P9A6T4. Next base: position 78,118 of record NZ_CAWNJO010000115.1, read on the forward strand.
GACGTCTAGATGTTTACAGCTCCATATTAAAAGCGTAACTTAGCTCAGAACAGCAGAATGGTCACCGTGTTGATGCGACCCACGATATTGGTATCAACCACCGTTCTCTCAAAGGAATGAAGGAAAATAATGGCAATGATTGAACTTAAGCATCTGAAGACTTTAGTTTCTTTAAGGGATAGCGGCTCACTCACCTCAACAGCTACCGCGCTCCATTTGACGCAATCGGCCCTTTCACATCAGATTAAAGATCTCGAAACACGCATTGGCGGGCCACTGTTTCTACGTAAAACTCGCCCAGTGAAATTTACCTCAGAAGGAGAGATCCTACTGAAACTGGCTGACGAGATCTTGCCAAAGCTGGCCAGAGCTGAAAATGACTTGGCCAGTTTGAAAGAAGACGTCAATGGGCGCTTACACATGGCGATTGAATGCCACTCTTGCTTTCAATGGTTGATGCCAGCGCTGCGCGAATACCAGCTTGCTTGGCCAAGTGTGACGTTAGATTTTTCGTCCGGCTTTGGCTTTGAACCGTTACCCGCATTGCTGGCCGGCGAACTTGATTTGGTCATCACTTCCGATATTTTGCCTCGCTCAGAGGTACACTACGAACCACTCTTTGATTTTGAAATGCGCCTTATCACCTCTACGACTCACCCGCTTGCGGGAAAATCGGTGATTGAACCAGAGGATCTCGCCTCACAAACGATGCTCACTTACCCCGTACAAAAGCAGCGTTTGGATGTGGTGAAACACTTTCTACAACCTGCTAGTGTTGAACCCGTGAAGTGGAAACAAGCCGACAACACTTTGATGCTAGTACAAATGGTCTCTGCTGGATTAGGTGTGGCAACATTGCCAAATTGGGCCATCAGCGAGTTCTCTAGGCAGGGGCTTATTACCAGCAAGCCACTAGGGAAAGGTTTATGGCGTCGACTATTTGCCGCAACACGCCACAGCGAAAAAGATCGCCACTATTTACAAGCTTTTTTTGCCACCGCGCGCCAACAATGCAAAAGCCACCTTGACGGGATCAAGATGGCTTAAACTATTCGTCGTGTCGACATGGCTATTTGAATGACAGTGCGGTTGGTTAACTGTCACTGCACGCTGCTTAGCACTAGCGTTGGTTCGCTTTAAATTGGTTGGTCAGTGGGTCGTATTGGTAACCTAAAACATCCAGCTTACCGACTACATTTTCTCTATCCATTTCATACATACTGGCAAGTTCTTCGAAGCTATCACACTCTAAGCGTAGCTTCTCATTGACGATGCCAAGTAATATATTGCTATCAAAACGGCTGACGTTACTCAAATCCATGGCTCACTCCTATAGCAAAGAGACCACTAAAGACTAGCGGTAAAATTCGCACTAAAGAGTGACCCAGGTCTAGAGATTAAACAAACCTTGAAAACAAATACTGGCTGCCAACATCAATAACAAGGCTGCCGTTAATTGAATTTTCTCAGCGCTTTTGGCAAACAAGATATACCAGCACCACACGATAATACCTGCGATCATGAAACCGAATGTCATTAGTAACAGCAATGTTGCTTGAGCCAACGTTTCATCATCTAACCCGTACGCATGCGGCACAACGCATAAAGCGATGCCCATCGAGCAGAGAATGCCCACAACGGGTAGAACTCGGTGGAAAGCTTGTAAACGCGAGCGCGCTATCGTTAGTAGAAGGTGCGAGAAACTCGCGCCCAACAAACCAACCAACAGCAACATGGCAATAGAAGCTGACCAATGACCCTGCTCTGATATCTGAATCGCGACATAAGCCAAGGCAAGGCCATTCGCCAAATACAGTGCCCATAACGGGCCTTCATCTCGAGTTTTCTTGGTTTGAACTTGTGAATAGAAATAGAAGATGGAAAAGACGACCAAAAAGGCTTCAATTTTTAGTGAAGCCACTGCCAACCAAAGCACACCAATAGCTGGCAATACGCGATGAATACGGCCACGTTGTCCAGGACAAATATCCCCTTTGACCAGCACTAACGTCAGTAAGATTTGCGCACCGAGCAGCATGGGTGAAAAAACAGAAAGTAAGGTTTGAATCATAATCTAAACATCATCTGGAAACATCTGGGCGCGATAATAGCAAAGAGTAAGCGCGGATGCCCAGAGAAGGTTACTGACTTTCGGCCAAATACCTCAGTACGTCCGCTTGAGTCAATAAGCCTTTGTAACGAGTGTTATCGACCAGTACCCATGGAAAATCATGTCCTTTTTCGATCAAATTCACCACTTGATTTAGCTCGGTGTACGCGTCAAGCTGAGTGAAATGAAATTTCATGATCTGATTCACGGGCTTACGCCATACGGCCGCTTCACGCGTGGTTTCAAGATCGGTCCCCATGTTCGGCGTCAGATATAAATTGAGTGAGGCTACATCGACGATGCCAACACACTCTCCTTGATTGACGACTGGCAGCACATCAACTTTAGTCGATTTAATATACTGATAAGCAAGAGAGATTGGCTCACTGGGATCCAAATGTGGTTTCCCCTCTTTGAACAGATTGAGCAAACAGTTGGGCTTTCGCTTTTGTTCTACTTTATCGCCCGAATACGCAAAACGATTACGATACTCCTTGGCCCGAACCAGTTCCTTAAGCGGTAGTGGTTTTGAAAAAATATAGCCTTGTATGTAGTCAATGCCCAATGATTTAAGCACCCAAACCTCATGCTCTGTTTCTACTCCCTCGGCAACCACTTTCACGCCGAGTGTGTGCGATAGCTCAGTGATCATTTTAACAATGCTGTACTTATTGCTGTTGACCTGAATGTCCGTGACAAACTCGCGATCTATTTTTAAATAATCAAAATTGCAATCGCTGAGGTAGGTAAAAGAGGAATAACCCGTACCGAAATCATCAATCGCAACCGTTACGCCGCGCGATCGAAGAGCATTAAGGGCATCAACCTGATGAGATTGACTATCAAAATAGGCGCTTTCGGTTAGCTCAATGGTGACTGATTGAGGCGTATCCGTGTAGCGATCAATGATCTCCATGGTATTGGTTAAAATCTGCGTCGCATCCATTTTGGTATTGAAAGAGCGGTTGATCGTTACCCCAACACCTTGGCCAAACAAGGTTTTTATCTTGGGTAAATCTTGCAAAGATAAAATACTGACACAACGATCAAGCTCGGCAATCAAATCCAGATCTTCCGCGATACCAATCATTTCTTGCGTGGTAAAAGGTAAATCGGGCACAGGCTTAAAACGGCATAACGCTTCGAATTTCGCAATGTTCCATGTTTTAGTATCGACAATCGGTTGGTAGTGTATTTCCAATTCCTTCTGCGCAATCGCTTTGGCGACTCTGTCTTCCAAGTTTTTTCTACGTTTCACTTGTTGATGTATTTCACTGTGATAGAAACTGATGTTACGCGCTTCCCCTGCATGTTGTTCAAGCATTGCTTGCATCGCATGCGTCACCATTCGAGCTGGCGTTTTTGCATCGAACCCTAAAACAGACACACCAATTCGGCCATTAATAATCGCGGTATGTGAGCTGGATTCGTTCTTTAACTCTTTCATAAAGCGACGGATCGCATGCTGGATGAGACGAAAATCTGTGTTTTTTTGGCACTCTGAACAACTCAAACTCACTAAATAAATATCTTTTCCCACATAGCCCACCAACTTAGCTTCTTTACAGCGCGCCAAAAAACTGGAAAGCATTAAAGTTTCTACATGGTGTCGATCTGATTCAAACGCAGGTTGAAAAGCCAAAACAATTTGTGTTTGGCCTTTGGGGTACTCCATGCAATATGTTTCGAGCAAGGCTTTAAACTTTTGTTCGGTAGGCAGTTGCGTCAAAAGATCGATATCCCCAAGTGCCGTATCGGCTACGCGGTGAAGATTATCGGCTAAATCAAGCGTCATCCCTACAAAGAACACTCGGCCATCTTGCAGTATGATTTTTTGAATAGTTAATTCTTGTGGTGCAACCAGCCCAGATGCCCGACGATTGAGAATGACACCGCTCCAATGATCTTTGGTGTTGATGTCATGCCACATCGATTGGTAAAACTCTTTGGAATGCTTGCCTGCATTAAATAGGTTGGCTTTTAATCCAAGTAGCTCATTTTGTTTGAAACCTGAATGCTGCTCAAAATAGTGGTTACAAGCCAAAACCCGCGTTTGATCGTCGGTTAGGATCAAACCATGATGTGTATTATCAAACACTCCTTCAAAAAGCTTGGCCACCTCTTGCAATAATTCCAATTTGAGCAGCGGTCGAATCGTACCTTGCAACTGCGTGAGAGAAGTACGCTCGATAAAAATCTCCACATAAGTTAACGCCTGATCCGAAATAACAAGGTTGCAATTTAAGGCATGGCTTTTGCCACTTTCAATCACATACTTGAAGCAGCGCTTCATCTCTGCAGCTTTGCTCGGCGTCATATAACGCAATAATTCTTGAATATTGGCTATCGAAACACGGGAATGAAGTAACGCATTCGCCGCTTTCAGATCACAAATAAATTCGGAAGTCGTTAGGTTAAACGACCAATCAATCGCATCATATCGAGCCACTGGCGGTTCTCGAAGCACTGCCTTTTCTCGTAGCTCTTGAGACTTCACCTGTGTCATATAGACTCCAACTCATTCAAATAATTGACCATTAATGGCACAGCATAGAGCAAAACTTAATCACAAGCCGTGAGTTAGCACTAATGATGTAAATGCAGTTGCTTATTTATTATTTTAGGCCAGACAAGCCATATAAAAAACGCCGAACATCAATACACCTCAAAAGGAGTAGCCTAGAACTATCGTAATCGAAAGAAAACAACGAACATAAAATGACCAATACGTTCGTTTTATAAGCTACTGAAATACATTAACTTGCCTTATTTGATTAATATATCTTGTCGATATGATAATTATTACTGATTGACGAGATTCATTAGCCCCTATATGGTACCGTTCCCACACCCAAGAGGTGCTGGAAAAACTAATCCGAGGTACTCATGAACAAACCCCTTTTTTCAGTCGCGCTAGGAGCGCTTCTGTTTACATCTTTTCAGTTCAGTGCTTCTGGAACGGAATCCGGAATATCAACTAGAATCATCAATGGAACCCCTGCTGACGCGGGTAACTTTCCCTTTATGGTTGCCTTACACTATTCAACTCTTAAAAGCTCTTTTTGTGGTGGCAGCTACTTGGGTGATAAGTATGTACTTACCGCCGCTCACTGCGTAGCAGGAAAAAACCCGCTCAATGCTGAGGATATTGAAGTGACGGTTGGAGCGTATGACTTACGTACTAATGCCGGTCGTCGGGTGAAAGTCAAACAAATCTATTATCATGAAGCTTATGATGATGAAACTCATGCTGACTATAACGAAAGATCCAACGACATCGCGATCCTTGAATTAGAAAACTCATTACCAATACAAGCAGTCACTCGCCCTAATACTGGTGCACTTGATACGCTAGCCGCTGGCACGGCTTTAGAGATAATTGGCTTTGGGGCAACGAGTTACAGCCAACTGTTGAATAAATCGAGCAATCCTTCTCAAATCTTGCGTAAAGCCGAAATATCGTTAATTGGTACTGCACAGTGCAGAACTTTGGGTGGCGGCTATTTAGATATACAAAATGATGCTTTTTGTGCGAGCAGTTACCCGCAAGATACCTGCCAAGGTGATAGCGGTGGCCCCGTTTTTATCAATGACGGCGGTAATTTTATTCAATATGGTGTCGTTAGTTGGGGGCGTGGTTGCGGCTTACAAGACGCGGCTGGCGTTTATGCCAAAGTCGACCATTTTAATGATTGGCTGACTCAAAGAACATCAAAGGTTTCTTTCCGACAATCTCAACACAAAAACGAGATTAAGTATGGGCTTCATACCCATCGCTTTAATTTTGTAAACGGCTCTGATGAGATTATTACCGCAAACAACGTCACACTGTCTCCAGCTTCTGCAAATATCACAGCCGAAAACTGTTCACAAGGCTTGGCTCCGAGTAGCCAATGTTATGTTGATGTTTCTTATACCATTGATTCAATGATACCTGCTGATGTGCGCTTAGAGATTGACACTAACAGCCCACTAAATTTAGGAACCGTCACCTCGTCACTAAAGCTCAATACGGTTCTACAACCTGCTGCAAAATCACTAGAGGGGTTAATTACCGTACCCAATAGCAGTCTTAGTGTGAATGTAAACCCTTGGCTAGAAGAAGATGGTTGGCTACGTTCTGCCATTATGAACGATAAAGCGAGATCGGTTTTGTTTCTTGAAAACGTCCCTAAAGGAAAAGTAAGTTTTGATTTCCAAGTCTCCTCTACTTTTATTTATGATTCCTTAATTGTGAAAGTGAACGGTAGCACTTACATAATCGAAGATGGTGAACGTAGTGGCAGCAGAACGTTATATTTGAATGAAGAAGTCAACGATATCCGCTTTGAATACGTAAAGACATCAAGCACACCAACCGGCAGTGATGCGGCTTACATCAAAAATTTGAAATATGAAAAGCCTTACTCCTTTACCTTACCCCCACTTTCAGGAGGTTCAGGCGGCGGTAGTACTGGTGGAATGACTTTATTGTCAATGCTGGCCGCCTTATTGATTCGACGTCGTTACTTGAGCCACTAACTCTTGTCTAAAGGTCAACCCGTTTTATTACTGGTTGACCTTTTTACTATTGGTGCATCTTTTTTATCACATATCACTTATGTATCTCTCCGACACACTTACCGCTCACTTTATTAATAATTTTCTTTATAAATAGAACGCAAAGCCAATGTTCCGCTAGATACTACCAGTGCAAGTCGTTATAATGCGCGGCTCATTAATCAGAGGTCAAAATATGCACAGCAACGTCACTCCTATTCATCAATATAAAAAATACTGGGCAGAGTGCTTTGGAACCGCACCTTTCCTGCCAACCAGTAAAAAGGAGATGGATGCCCTAGGATGGGACAGCTGTGACATCGTGATCGTCACGGGTGACGCTTATGTGGATCACCCCAGTTTTGGTATGGCGATCATTGGCCGTTTACTCGAAGCGCAAGGCTTTCGCGTTGGGATCATTGCCCAGCCGCAATGGCAAAATAAAGACGCTTTCATGGCGCTGGGAAAACCTAACCTGTTTTTTGGCATCACGGCCGGCAACATGGATTCGATGATCAACCGCTACACCTCTGACAAAAAATTACGTCATGATGATGCGTACACACCCAATAATGAAGGTGGCAAACGTCCAGATCGCGCCACACTTGTCTATTCGCAGCGTTGTCGTGAGGCTTATAAAGATGTGCCACTGGTACTCGGTGGTATTGAAGCAAGTTTGCGCCGCGTTGCCCATTATGATTATTGGTCAGACAAAGTGCGCCGTTCTGTGCTGTTTGATGCCAAAGCCGACATACTGCTGTTTGGTAACGCAGAGCGCGCATTGGTCGAAGTAGCGCACCGCTTAGCCAATGGCGATAACATCGCTGATATGACCAATATTCGCGGCACGGCCGTGAACCTGGCCGCTGAGCCTGAGCATTACACCATCATTGACTCATCACGCATTGAGAAACCGGGTAAAGCGTTTGTTCCTGTGAACCCTTACGCGGTGGAAACGCAGTGTGAAACTAATCAAGAAAAAGAAGCCGAAGCAAAGCCAATCACCATTCGTCCTTCTCGCCATGATGCCGCGACAACAGCGGTTCGTTTGCCTGCTTTTGAAAAGCTCAATAATGACCGGATTTTATACGCGCATGCAAGCCGTGTACTGCATTTAGAAACCAACCCCTACTCTGGCCGGGCGCTGATCCAGCGCCATGGCGACCGTGAGTTGTGGGTCAACCAAGCCCCGATCCCACTCACCACAGAAGAGATGGATTACGTGTTTGGCCTGAGCTACGCACGCGTGCCTCACCCTATGTATGGCAAAAGTAAAATTCCTGCTTATGACATGATCAAAACCTCAGTTAATATCATGCGCGGCTGCTTTGGTGGTTGTTCATTCTGCTCGATTACCGAACATGAAGGGCGCATTATCCAAAACCGTTCAAAAGAGTCGATTTTGAATGAGATGGAAGAGATCCGCGATAAAGTTCCCGGCTTTACTGGAACCATTTCGGATTTGGGTGGGCCAACGGCGAACATGTACCGTTTAGGTTGTAGTGATCCTAAAGCTGAGATGAACTGCCGCCGCCCATCGTGTGTTTTCCCCGGAATTTGCCATAAGCTCAATACCGACCACAAACATACGATTGATCTCTATCGTGAAGCGCGCAAAGTCAAAGGCATTAAAAAAGTGATGATCGCCTCTGGTGTGCGTTATGACTTGGCGATTGAATCTCCTGAATATGTACGTGAATTGGTCACGCATCACGTAGGAGGCTATCTCAAGATCGCCCCAGAACATACCGAGAAGAATCCGCTCGATCTGATGATGAAACCGGGTATGGGCACCTATAATCGCTTCAAAGAGATGTTTGAGAAGTACAGCGCTGAAGCAGGTAAGAAACAGTACCTCATCCCGTACTTTATTTCCGCGCATCCCGGTACAGAAGATGAAGATATGCTCAATTTGGCACTGTGGCTAAAATCAAACAATTTTGAGTGTGATCAGGTGCAGAACTTCTATCCATCGCCAATGTGTAATGCAACCGCGATGTATTACTCAGAGACTAACCCGCTCAAACGTGTGAAATACAAAAAACGTGAAGAAGTGACTGTCGCAAAGGGAGAGCGTCAACGCAGGCTGCACAAAGCGCTGTTACGCTATCATGACCCATTAAACTGGCCGATTATCCGTGAAGCCTTGATCAACATGGGTAAAAAGCATTTGATTGGTGATAAACCTAACTGCTTAGTGCCTGCGAATGATGTCGATGCACTCACGCCTGCACAGCGTCGTAAATCTGGCCGTCACGGAGCGAACCGTTTTGCGACCAAACACACCAAAACTCAGCCGGGCTTTGATGCTCTTAACCCGCGTAAAGAGAGCGCTACTTCACCAAGTAAATCGCCAAACAAACCACGCGCTAGCAGCGCGGCAGACAATGGTAAGAAAAACCAAGGCAGCGCATCTAAACCTGCACACTCTCGCCCGACAAGTAAAGGCAAACCGTTTGCTCAAGCCTCTAAGCCAAGAGCGCCACGCGCAGAACAGAGATAATTCCAAAGCCATATGATCAGCACAATAAGGCTCCTTACGGAGCCTTATTGTTTTTCAAAGAACAGCGTTAGTTTACCGACCTCGATACCAAATTTTTTAATTTTAGTCAGGTTAAACACCCGCTTTTCATCTTGCCGATAAAGCCAGTCGTCAAAGGTAACGGTTAGCGTAGAATCACCATAAGGTAAGGAAAAGTCATATTGCCAACGCAAAGCGTTACCCACTTCTTCCCCTTGGGCTTGGCCTAATACATCATCCGCTTGACCGATATATTTTCCATCAGCAAAACGTTCAATCACCCATACTCTTTGGCTTTTTTCACCATCATCAAAATTGAAGTCTTCAACCAAAGTGAGTTTATTCCCCTCAACTGTTCCGTCGATGGCAACCTCGAAACGACGCGTTTGCATCCCCGTATAATCTTGCACCATCCCCCATGCGAACGTTCGACCAGAGAAGTATTCAAATAAATCAAACTTAGGTTGCGTGGATTGGTATTGAGTGAGATCAGCGCTGCACCCCACTAACCAAAGTAGAAGTAACAGATAACTGCGTCTGGCTATCGCTTTCATGGTTGCATTCCTATCAATTGTTTGCGTAAGTGTGGGTATTGCGTCTGTGGCGACAGCCATATCGCGAGAAAGGCGTCATTTAACGCTTCGTCGACTACTGTACCAACCTGCGCTTGAACACCGTTCTTTGGATGAAAAATAAAAGCGCCCTGCTGCCCATCGGAAGTGTAAATCAAGCGATCGCCCTCAGTAACGCTGGGGAAAATGGACGATAGGTGCACCAGCCACGGTGCAACTTGTTGCTCGGTTAATTTGAGTTTTTGCCACTGCTCTGCGGTCGATTCCACCAGCTGTTTGCTACTGATGTCGCGCTGATATTCAATTTCAAGCACCAAGGGATGAGGTGATAAATCGCTTCCTTGCTCGTACTGCCCTGAAGGAGTACGCAGCTGCGAGGAATAAATATCTAGCCATAACCAGCTTAAATTCGCTTGGCCAATCACTGGCCAAGTTTGCCACTCGGTCAGTTTATCGTCTGCCACCGCCGCAAAAGCGTTATTCACCAAGCTGTGAAAGGCAATCACTATCAGTAACCGGTTGAATTTTCTTAGCCTATTTCTCTTTACTAACATCATCGCTAAATACCCTAAGTATCAATGCACCGATCATCACCCACTGCAGCCACAAGATGGCCATAGTCAAACCCAATGGCCAATCAAAATGTACAGCGCCTAAACGTTCTGCCGCCCAATAACTTAAACTGCCTAACACGCCGACCATCAAACAAATGAGTTTGGATGGATAACGTTTCATCAGCACCATTAAATGGGAGGCATACCAAGAAAAAGCGCCCCACAACACCATTAACCAAATGGGAAAGTCATTGGTAGCAAAGCGTAATAATCCGAAATACTGATTAAGGGCATCGATAACAATACCCACTATGGTTAACGCAATCACCCTTTCCAAAGGATAAGAGAAGTGCCGCAAAGAAAACATCAATGCGGCTAACATCATGGCCAATGCCAACCACTGCAAACGTTCTGTCCCCAACACAGCAACAAACCAGATCGCTTGAAACCAAAGAGAGACAGCAAACAGCGTTTTCATTACATCGGTCTTTGCAAAGTCATATGTACGGTGCTGATGGATTTTGCTAAAAATCCCCCCTCGCAGTAGCAGAAATAGTAACGCCACATACGCGTGAATCGCTCATCATACCCAAGTTGTGAAACCTGATGTTTTGCAAGCTCAAAACGGTGACGCCAATGAGCAAGCGTATGCGCATAATCAGGACCAAGATCAAACAGGTTGCGAACCACTAAATCACTGTGCTGTGTCGCCGCCGTTGTCAATGCAGTAATTGAGGGTAAAAAACCGCCAGGGAAAATGTATTTCTGAATGAAATCGACATTATTGCTGTAATAATCATAACGTTGATCAGCAATGGTAATGGCTTGAATCGCCATCAAACCATTGGGTTTTAGTAGTGACTGGCACTTTTCAATATAAGAGGCGAGGTACTCTTTACCGACCGCTTCGATCATCTCTATCGAGACTAATTTATCGTACTGACCTTGTAGCAGGCGGTAATCTTGCTTAAGCAAGGTGATTTGACTCTCCAGCCCCTGCCGCTCTATTTGCTGCGCGGTGTAGTAATGCTGCTCTTCAGAAATAGTCGTCGTCGTGACCTGACAACCGTAAGTTTTGGCCATGTAAATCGCCATCGCACCCCAACCGGTGCCAATCTCAATCACGTGGTCGCTTGCTTTGAGTTGCAACTGCTGGCACAAACGTTCCATTTTATTGATTTGCGCCTGCTCTAACGTTTCATCCGGATGCAGAAACAACGCGCTGGAATAGAGCATATTACTGTCTAAAAAGGTGTGGTAGAGATCATTGCCTAGATCGTAGTGGGCATGAATATTCTCTTTGGCTTTATCGATTGAATTTCGGTTGAGCCAATGGCTGACTTTATAAAAAAGTTTGGTCAACACACTACTGCGAGCTTCAATGCCATCTAATGCACTGACATTACGAGCCATCAGTTCCATTAGGCTGGTCAAATTCGGGCTATCCCACCAACCATCCATGTAAGCTTCACCCGCTGCAATACTACCCCCTTTTAATAAACGAGCATAAAAATGAGGATGATGTATTTCAATAGTTGCATGGGGTTGATGCTCTTTAAGTACGCCAAAAGTCTCCTGACTGGACGCGCCTTCATTGGAAAAGGTTTCAATGATGGTTAAAGTGCCGACGTCTAAACGCTGTAGACAGCGAAAAATGAAGCTTCTTGCACTCTTTTGCAACCCTGTCAGTTGCTTGGGCAACGCGAGAGTTTGTGAATTAAGCATTGAGCGTTCTCCTTGTTATTGTTATTTAGACACTGTCTCTGTGTAGATCTTGCGTATTTATGAATGTGGATTGGAGTAGAAAGGTGCTCCTTTAAGCCACAGCTTTAAAGCATGCCAGTAAATACCTATTGTCACTTTTACGGCCATCACGGGTGTTTTGATCAATAACTTGAGTAAATTTTTTGAATTAAATGGTTGTGCCTTCATCGATAAAGTCGCATCGAAAACTTTACCTTCTTTGTGACATTCCAAATGCACACTCAATGACGAACCAAGCGGCTTCAACTTCCAATGATATCGCTGATCAATAGGATTGAAGGGAGAAACATGAAACGCCTTTTGATGACGCCACTGTTGCTGCTCTTCTCCCGCTTGTGCTTTCACCGCGTAGTAGTGCCGTTGATTCCAAGGTGTATTACTCACTTCGGCCAACAAGTATTGCCATTCACCTTGTTGATCATAAAGATAGTAGAAATTAACCGGGCTGAAATAAATTCCTAAATAACGAAGGTGACATACTGCTATCACCTTTCCAGAGCAGCGGTCGCCCGTCAGCTCATGAACTTTATCTTGTATGCACTGTTTTAAATCCCCTTCACCAAGATAATCGGCGCGCTGAAAACGCGCCCAGTGCCACCATTTTTCGCCAAACCCCCAAACTGAATCACTCAGTTGCTCCAGTTCATCGAGATCAATACACGGCATAAACAATGGATAATTGAGCGCATGTTCAATCGGAGTAAAGCGTCGATGACGTACCATGCCAACCATCAAACAACTGTTGGGCTCAGTCTCCATCACGCCGCGCCTTTTAACTGCTGCGCTTGCGCTTCAAGTTGTGTCACCACATCCAGCGCACTGGTCACGCCATCTTCATGAAAACCATTGCGCCAATAAGCGCCACAGTACCAAGTGTTATTCACACCGTTAACTTCAGGCTTGCGTTGCTGAGCCGCGATAGATTGCGTGGTGAATACCGGGTGGTGATAAGTAAACTGTCGTAAAACTTTCTCATCAGAAATGCGGTCACCGCTGTTGAGCGATACACAAAAAGTATGAGCGCCTTTAATATGCTGCAAGATATTCATATTGTAGGTCAGCGCTGGTAAACGCGACTCTTGATCTGGACTGCCATCAAGCCAATAGTTCCAAGCTGCCCAAGCGGCTTTTCGCTTAGGTAGCAGTGATGTGTCGGTATGTAAAGTGACTTCATTGGCTTGATAGTGCATTACGCCGAGCACCTCTTGTTCAGCCTCTGTCGGTTGCTCTAACATACCTAATGCCTGATCGCTGTGACATGCAAAAATTACATGATCAAAGTGGTGTGATTGCCCATTAACAATGAGCTCGACACCTGCCGAGCCGCGTTTGACTTGTGTAACTGGGCTATCAAGATGAATCTTATCTTTAAAACCTTGCGTCAAGGGTTCGATGTACGCGCGCGATCCGCCTTCAACCACATACCATTGTGGTCGGTTAGTGATCTCTAGCAGGCCATGGTTGAGGAAGAAACGCAAAAAGAAACTTAACGGAAAAACCCGCATATCAGCCAAGGAAGATGACCAAATTGCCGCTCCCATCGGTAAAATATAATTTTCACAAAAATAGTCAGAAAATTGGTGCTCAAATAAGAAATCACCTAAGGTTTGCATTGATTGATGCGCTTGTTCTGCTTGCTGTTTCGCTAACCGATTGAAGCGAATGATTTCAAAAATAAAGCGATAAAAGACAGGGTTTAACCAGTTCCGCTTTTGTGCAAACAACGTAGTTGCGGTATGACCGTTATATTCCAGCCCATTCGCATCATTACGCACACTGAAGCTCATTTGAGTCGGAATGCCTTTTACGCCAATTTCATTCATCATTGCGATGAAATTTGGGTAGGTCCGGTCGTTGTACACGATAAAACCAGTATCAACTGCATGATTTTGACCATCGAGCTCAATATCGACGGTGGCGGTATGCCCACCAATGTAATGATTGGCTTCAAACACGGTAACATCATGATGTTTATGCAGATAATAACCGCATGTTAACCCGGAAATACCGCTACCAATAATGGCGATTTTCATACTCAATTCCTTTAATTACAAAACAGATCGTTATTTAAGTAATGCCGCAACTAATTTGCCTTGCCATGCGTAAGGTAAGCTGCCAATCAAACGTAATAGGCTCGTAAAACGAGCCGGAAAATAGAGGGTGGTTTTGCCTTTTTCCAACCCACGGCGAATCGCCTGCGATGCATACTCGGCACTGACCATCATTGGCATCGAAAAACTATTTTTATCAGTCAAAGGCGTGGCAACAAACCCAGGATAGATCATCGTCACAGCAACACCTTGCGCTCGCCAATCTTGCATGAGCGAGCGTGCTAGGTAACTAACCGCCGCTTTAGAAGCGCCATAGGCTTCTGCTCTTGGCAGCGCGATTTCACTGGCGATGGAACCAACGATCGCCACACGGTGGTTAGCAACAAAGTGATGCTGTATCGCCTCAATGCAATGAGCTAAACCCAAAACGTTTACGTCAAACACACGCTTAAACCGGAGTGAATCCATTTGACCATGATCGATGTATTCGCAATCGCCAGCGTTGAGGATCCACAGTGAAGGAGTAAAAGGCAGTTGCGATAAAGCCGATTTCGTTTGCTCAAAATCGGTAATATCAAACGCAATACCTTGGATCTGCGGATACTCTTGATGCATTTGATTAAGCTTGGCTTGGTTACGCCCACAAGCAATAACTTGCCAACCCGTTTTTGCATAATCAACAGCTAGCTGATAACCAATACCAGAAGTGGCTCCCGTGATAAGTACACTCTTCATTGCCCTAACCTCTGTTTGATCGAACGAATAACACTTCCCAGCAGCGGAATGTGTTCATAGAGCATTTCTCCCAAGTCGAAGTAATCACGGTGATAAATGACTTGGTTGTCTTGAAACTTGAGATGGCTCATCCCTTGCACTTGTATAAGTTTTCCACGAGCTAGCCGAGGATGCTGCAAAGACATAGTCCATGTGAGAAAGCCGCAGTCACCGACTTGCTGGTGATCATGGATGGTAAAATCACAACGCTCTACGTTCTGATACAAACGAGCAAAATAATCCGATAGCGCACGCCAACCTTCTATTCGATGAGCGGCATCCTCAAAAAGGACATTGTCGTGATAAACCTGACGTAATAAAGGCAAGTTCTCTTTGTTGAGTTGACGATAAACTTGAGCAACCGATTCGACATCCATTGTACGTTTCCATAAGTTATACAAAAACTTCACATGTACAAAATAGTACAAGTCACTTAGTTATACAAAATATTTCTTGTATAACTTTGTATCTTTTCAATGCATACGTGGTTGCAAGGAATTAAGATCAAAAAAGAAAATAAAGACTAAAATTCCAATAGTTACGACGATCAAAAAGGCCAGCGTAATTCGCTGGCCTTCTCTTTTTTAGTTAGCTTAGATTAACTATTGCGCAAAGCGGCGATGCGTTTATCAAGCGGCGGGTGACTCATCAATAATTCCGTCATTGAACGTTTACCGTTGATACCAAAAGCCATCATGGAACCTTCTAATTGAGATTCTTGCCCCATTTTTAAACGCTCTAACGCCGCAATCATCTTGTGTTTACCCACAAGCTTTGCTGCACCTGCGTCGGCGTGGAATTCGCGATGACGGCTATACCACATCGTAATAAAGCTCGCGAGGAAGCCAAATACCAATTCCAGCACCATAGAGATGCCAAAATAAACCATCATATTGCTACCGCCACCCTCTTCTGAATCTCGAGACGACACGATGTTTGCGATAAAGCGCGATAAGAAAATAACGAAGGTATTAACCACTCCTTGCATTAAAGTCATCGTGACCATATCGCCATTGGCAATGTGGCTCACTTCATGCGCCAATACCGCTTCGGCCTCGTCACGCGTCATGCTGTGCAATAGCCCCGTTGAAACAGCGACGAGAGAATCATCACGTTTAGCGCCTGTTGCAAAAGCGTTGATGTCCGGCGAATCATAAATTGCTACCGTTGGCATACCAATACCCGCTTGCTGAGCTTGACGACTTACAGTTTGCAATAACCAGTGCTCAGTTTCGTTACGTGGACTTTCAATCACCATTCCACCTACCGAGCGCAGAGCCATGCTCTTTGACATCAATAATGAAATAAATGAGCCGCCAAAACCAAACAACGCGGCCATGACGAGCAAGCCAGATAAACTGCCCGGCTGCATCCCCGTCACAGCATAAACAATATTTAATACAAGGCTAAGAACCAGAACCACCGCAAGGTTGGTTGCTAGAAATAACATGACTCGCTTCATTACTTATCTCCGAATGAAAAGCTTATTATGAGTGTAGGCTGCAAGCGACGCTAGCATGAACCTACACAATTTTTCATATACATATAGTCTAAGATTTGAAAAACAAGGTTAAGCGATAAATTGAAACATTTAATGTCTGACGCCGAGTTTTCTAAAATCTGTTATTGAATAGCAAGATGGTTAACCTACCCTTACAGCACGTGATGAGCAATTGAACGCATAAGACTTTGGTCGTATTGAGAGTCCCAGCTAAAGTGACTACATTGCATGGGAAACAGACATTTTCGACGGACAAAGGACAGCATCATGGCTGAAACGAGCAACTATCAAATGGCGATTGATTTACTGTGTTGCCACTTAGGTCTCTCTGAAGATGAAGCTAAACAACAATTGGGAATTGGCAGTACACCATCCGCGCAGCAGCAAATATCTGACACGCAACAAGCACTGATGGGGCTGATGCAAGAAAAATAGCCGTTAGCAAGGCTGGCGAGAGTTTATGCTAGCTAAATTGAAACAGCGCCGCTCATGGCATCATGGGTGGCGCTGTTTTGTTTGTGTTGCCTACAATGACCGTGATTAATCTCGCGGCGGCGCTGGCGATAGTACTTCGCGATTACCATTATGGCCGGGAGCGCTCACAATACCTTGTGCTTCCAGCTGCTCTACAATTCTTGCAGCGCGGTTGTAACCGATTTTAAATCGGCGTTGCACTCCTGAAACTGAACCTCGACGCGTTTCCACTACATGTTCAACCACTTGATCAAATAGCGGATCCACTTCTTCATCACTTTCCATCTTCTCACCGGGTAGCAAGGCTTCTGGTCCTTGGTCACCATAAGTGATCTCTTCTATGTAGTTCGGCTTACCGCGTGCTTTCCAGTTGTTTACCACCGCATGCACATCTTCATCCGAGGCAAACGCACCGTGAACCCGGATCGTGTGGCTAGAACCCGGTGGTAGATAGAGCATATCGCCCATACCGAGCAGTGATTCCGCACCACTTTGGTCCAAAATAGTTCTTGAGTCGGTTTTAGTCGAAACGGTAAACGCAACGCGGGTCGGAATATTCGCTTTGATTAAACCGGTGATCACATCAACCGATGGGCGCTGAGTGGCCAAAATAAGGTGAATACCCGCAGCACGAGCCTTTTGTGCCAAACGCGCGATCAACTCTTCTACTTTTTTACCCACCACCATCATCAGATCAGCAAATTCATCAACAACCACGACAATGTAAGGCAGTTTTTCCAGCAGCGGCGGTTCACTCTCCATACTGTCCCCTTCTCTCCACAAAGGATCGTGGATAGGGTGACCAGCAGCAGCGGCCATTTTTAGCTTATCATTGAAGCCTTTGATGTTACGCACACCAAGCACAGACATTAATTTATAACGACGTTCCATTTCACCCACACACCAACGTAAAGCATTTGATGCGTCTTTCATGTCAGTCACAACTTCAGCTAGCAGGTGAGGAATACCCTCGTAGATCGATAACTCTAACATTTTCGGGTCAATCATAATAAAGCGAACGTCTTCTGGGCTCGCTTTATAAAGCATGCTGAGGATCATCACGTTGACCCCAACCGACTTACCTGAGCCTGTTGTACCAGCCACCAACACGTGCGGCATTTTGGCTAAATCCGCGACCAATGCTTCGCCAGCAATGTCTTGCCCTAAAACGATGGTCGTGGGTGATTTCGCTTCTTGGAATTGACGGCTTTTTATAACATCTGACAAATAGACGGTTTGACGACTCATATTTGGCAGTTCAAGACCAACATAAGGTTTACCGGGGATCACTTCAACCACCCTCACCGCCATTGCCGATAAAGAACGCGCCAAATCCATCGATAGGCTAGAAATACGGCTCACTTTTACGCCTGGAGCTAAATCTAATTCAAAACGAGTGATAACCGGCCCCGGAAAGATATCAACCACTTGCGCTTGGATTTTGTAATCCGCGAGTTTAGATTCAACCAAACGAGCAACCTCCTCTAATGCATCTCGGTCAATAAAGTGTTCACGCTTTTCTGGGTGATACAGAAGCTCTAACGTCGGTAGTGGCTCCGTCGGTTTAGGCAGGTTAGTTTCTTTTTGCATTAAAAATGGATTTTGCTTGGCCGCCATATTGGCCTGAGCCGAAGACACCATGTTCTGAAAAGCCGTCACATCACTGTCTTGCTGGCCTAACGGTGGCTCGTCATCTTCTGACATCACATCAAGATCAGCAGCCAACGCTTGATCTGATTCATCTTCATCCAGCACATCTAAATTGGAAATAACCGGTTCAACACGCGACACATCAAGATCAACTTCTGTCATCGTAAGCGACGGCTCGCTCACCTCTTCGTCCTCTGCCCATGCATATTGCTGAGCTTCTTGACTGGCATCGAGGTCGGCACTGGCTAATGCTTGATGCTCATTAGCTCTTTCATCTACCCAGTCTGCCGATGAAAGAGCAAGGTCATCCTCTTCCAACGCAACAGTTTCTAACTCTTCAATCGTTGCACTAAGCTGCTTGCTGCGATCAAATGGCGCTTCATCTGAGTGAGTTTCACTGAATTCAGGAGAAGTGTTAGCCTGAGTTTTGGCCGCTGGCATGTGAATATTAAAACGTCTTGGCGAGTTAGTCTGTTCCAGCTCTTCTTCAACCCCTACCGCAGGCGTGTATTGCTCGGCCCCAAACGCATCGAGGGCTGATTTGACATATTCTTCATTTGGCGAACTAGACTCAACAACGGCTAAGTCTGCGGATGATGATTCAAGCGGCGACAATTCCATTGGCGACAAAACGGGCGCAATATCTTCATCTTTCTCACCACGTAATCGATTGATCAACGCAACGCCAAGAGAAATACTCATCGTGCCTAACCATTCCACGATGCTTAGCCAGGAGATACCCGTTAGCAGCGTAAAACCAGCGCCCCATAAAAAGAGCAATACTAAGGTTGAGCCTAGTAAATTAAGCGTTGGCAGCGCCAAACTGGTTAAGACATCCCCAATCACACCACCAGATGAAAAATACCAAATATCGTCAAAGTTGATATCCGCAAGGCCACAACTGGTCAAAATCAAGATGGTTAAGCCGAGTAAACGCGTTCCCCACAGCACAAAATCAAGGGGTTCATTCTCTTCTCTTTTACGCAGAAAAACCCATGCTAGCACAGTAATCATGAGCGGTATTGGGTAGGCCAGCGATCCAAAAATAAAGAACAAGGTATCGGCAATCCATGCGCCAATAATACCGCCTGCATTTTCAATATCGCCTCCCCACGCGGTTTGCGACCATGAAGGATCGGCGGGACTAAATGTTAATAAAGCGATGGAAAGAAGCACAGAGGCAAGCACAGCGACAATAAGCCCGCACTCTTTCAGACGTTGCGATCCATTGAGGCGTGAAGACTGAGGCTCTTCGCTGGTCTTAATAATGGTCTCAACTTTATTTTGGTTCTCTTTGAACATAAACCTAGATTCTGATTAACGCCAACACTCAAGGTTTATTGCGGCTTGATGCGTTGGTTTGGGTGAAAACAGTCCGAGCGGCAAAAGCCGCTCGGTTTGTTGTGTGATTTAACCACATCAAGGTTAAAAACCCAATTGGCGAACGTCAGAATGTGGAAAGAAGTACCACTATTCAGACAATCTGGCGTTATCGAGTTTTGATAACCAACTGGTTACTTTGCTTCACTTCTTCCATCACAACATAAGTGCGAGTGTCATTGACTCCGGGCAAACGCAATAGCGTATCACCCAACAATTTACGATACGCCCCCATGTCAGAGACTCGAGTTTTGAGAAGATAGTCAAAATCACCCGAAACAAGATGGCATTCTTGAATGTCATCCAGTTTTTGAACCGCAGTATTAAACTGTTCAAACACATCAGGTGCACCGCGATTCAATGTAATTTCCACAAATACCAACAGCGAAGCATCAAGATATTGTGGATTCAACAACGCGGTATAACCGGTAATGAAACCTTGACGCTCTAAACGACGTACACGCTCTAAACAGGGGGTTGGAGATAAACCCACTCGTTTTGATAATTCTACATTCGAAATACGACCATCTTTCTGCAATTCATTTAAAATATTGCGATCGATACGGTCTAAATCCTTGGACGGCCTTTTATAGTTGTCTGCCATTTTTTATTCCACCTTATTACTTCCTTGCAAAAATATATACTACAACTTTTTAATATTCAGTATCAAATTTTACACATTCACATCTATACTAGTCACAAATTCGAAACAACAACCC